>JAIEQK010000318.1 GCA_019747795.1 Gammaproteobacteria bacterium
CGTTCGAGCAGCTCTACGCCAGTGGTCGCCTCGACGACACGCGCCTGTGGACGCGTCTCGAGCGTGCGATGGACGCGGGGCGCGGCGGCGCGGCGAACGACATCGCCGCGCGCTTGCGGACGCCCCGCCTGCGCGAACTGTTCGCGTTGTGGCAGCGCGCGGCGAGCGATTCTGCGGCGGCACTCCGCAGTCCGGCGCTCGACGCGCGGCCCGAATCGCTCGCCGTCGCGCTCGCCGCGCTTCGCCGCCTCGCCCGCCAGGACGTGGACACGGCGCTCGCAGCCTGGCGCGCCTTCAGCGCCCGCGTGGTACCCGCCGCGGAGTTCGCCGGCCGCGCGGCGCGCGTGCTGGCGCTCGCCGCGGCGAGCAGCGCCCATCCGGCGCGACTGACCCTGCTCGATGCGGTACCTGAAGCGGCGGTCGATGCCGACGTGCAGCGCTACCAGCTGCGCGAGGCGCTCGCGGCGGAAGACTGGCGACGCCTCGCGCGCTGGACCCGCGTGCCCTGCCGCATTCCCGACGAGGACCTGCGCTGGCGCTACTGGCGCGGTCGCGCGCTGGCCGCCGAGGGCGCCCAGGCCGAGGCCGAGAGCCTGCTGCGTGAGCTGGCCACCGAGCGCGACTACTACGGTTTCCTCGCTGCCGACCGGCTCGGCCTGGACTATCGCTTCAACGACACGCCGATAACGCCGAGCGACGCCGAGCGCGCCGCCATGGAATTGCGCGGCGGGCTCGCGCGCATGCGCGAGTTCGACGCGCTCGGCATGACGGCCCAGGGCTACGGCGAGTGGGCCTTCGAACAGAAGCGCATGACGCCGCGCGAACTCGAGGTCGCAGCCGTGGTGGTGAGCGCCTGGGGCCGGCCGGAGCGCGCCATCGCCGCGCTCGCCGCCGCCAGCGCCTACGACGACCTCGGTTTGCGCTTTCCGCTGCTGTTCAAGGACCCGATAGGCAAGTACGCGCGCGCGCGCGGCCTGGACGCCGCGCGGGTGCTGGCCATCGTGCGCGCCGAGAGCGCCTTCAACCCCGGCGCGCGTTCGCCCGCCGGGGCGCTCGGTCTCATGCAGCTCATGCCGGAGACCGCGAAGCTCACCGCGCGGCGCGCGGGCATCAGGCACACCGGCAGCGGCGCGCTGTTCGATCCGGCGCACAACATCGCGCTCGGCACGCACTACCTCGCGCAGATGCTCGCACGCTACGACGGGAACTTCGCCATGGCCGCCGCGGCGTATAATGCGGGGCCAGGCCGCGTGCGCCAGTGGCAACGCGACGTATGCGTGCCCACCGAGCGCTGGATCGAGACCATCCCGTTTCTCGAGACTCGTGGCTATGCGCGACGCGCGCTGTTCTATGCAGCGCTCTACCAGCGACGACTCGGACAACCCGTGATGAAACTCAGCCTTGTGATGCCCCCCGTTCCGCCCCGCGGCGCCGCCGCCTCGGCCTGCGCGCCATGAAGTCGCTCGATATCGCGCTGCTCGGTGGCAGCGGATTCGTCGGCACGGCGCTCGCCAACCGCCTGGTCGCCGCCGGCCATCGCGTACGCGTCCTGACGCGCGACCGCGAGCACGCGCGCAGCGCCTGGATGCTGCCGAGCGCACGCGTGCTGACGGTCAATGCGTTCGACGGCGACGGACTCGCCCAGGCGCTCGTCGGCTGCGACGCGGTGGTCAACCTGGTCGGCATCCTGAACGAGCGACGCGATGACGGACGCGACTTCCATCATGTGCATGTGGAATTGCCCGAACGCCTGATCCAGGCCTGCCGCGCCAGCGACGTCCGCCACTGTGTGCATCTCGGTGCGCTGGCCGCGTCGCCGGATGCCCCGAGTCGCTACCTGCGCAGCAAGGGCGAGGCCGAGCAGCGTCTGCAGGCCGCCGTGGGCCGACGCTTCGCGGTCGACGTGCTGCGCCCCTCGGTCATCTTCGGTCCGCACGACGACTTCCTGAACCGCTTCGCCCGCATGCTGCGCGCGGTGCCCGGCCCTCTGCCGTTCGTGCTGCCGCTGGCGGGCGCCGGCGGCCGCCTGCAGCCGGTCTACCTGGGAGACGTGGTGAGCGCGGGCGTGCGCCTGCTGGAAGCGGGCGGCGACGGCTTCGCGCGTTACGACCTCGGCGGCCCGCAGGTGCTGACGATCGAGGAAGTGGTGCGCTATGTCGCGCGTCTCATCGAGCGCCGGGTCCTGATCGTGCCGCTCGCCGGACCGCCCGCCGCGCTGCTCGCCTGGCTGCTGGAGTTCGCGCCCGGCAAGCCCATGACCCGCGACAACCTGCGCTCGCTGGGCGTGCCCTCGGTGTGCGCCGGCGAGAATCACCTGCTGACCTTGGGCATTCATCCCACCCCTCTCGACGCGGTGGTGCCGGGCTGGCTCGCCGGTCGGCAGCAGCGCGCCCGCTACGACGGCATGCGCCGCACGGCGCGGCGCGCGCCGTGAAGATCTACCAGGTCGGCGGCGCCGTGCGCGACGGCCTGCTCGGCCGCCCGGTGAGCGATCGCGACTGGGTGGTGGTGGGCGCCGACGCGCAGCAGTTGCTGGACCTCGGCTATCGCCAGGTCGGCGCCGACTTCCCGGTGTTCCTGCATCCCGAGACCCACGAGGAATACGCGCTGGCGCGCACCGAGCGCAAGTCCGGGCAGGGCTACAAGGGCTTCGTCACCGACAGCGCGCCGCACGTGACGCTGGAAGAGGATCTCGCGCGGCGCGACTTCACCATCAATGCGATGGCGCTGGACGACGAGGGGCGGCTGATCGATCCCTACGGCGGCCAGACCGACCTCGCCGCGGGCCTTCTGCGGCACATCACCCCCGCTTTTCGCGAAGATCCGCTGCGGGTGCTCCGCGCGGCGCGCTTCGCGGCCCGTTTCGGCTATCGCATCGCCGACGAAACCCTGGCCCTGATGCGCGAGATCGCCGCGAGCGGGGAACTCGAGACCCTGGCGGCGGAGCGGGTCTGCCAGGAACTCAGGCGCGCGCTCGTCGAGCCCCATCCCGCGCGCTTCATCGAGGTGTTGCGCGACTGCGGCGCGCTCGCGGTGCTGATGCCGGAGGTGGACAGACTGTTCGGTGTGCCGCAGCCGGCGAAGCATCACCCGGAGATCGACACCGGCGTGCACGTGCTGATGGCACTCGCGCAGGGCGCGCGCCGCAATGCGCCGGAGACCGTGCGCTTCGCGGTGCTGACCCACGATCTCGGCAAGGGCGAGACCCCGGCCGACATCCTGCCGTCTCACCACGGTCACGAGGCGCGCGGCGTGCCGCTGGTGGAGGCGCTGTGCGCACGCCTCAAGATGCCGAAGGAGCATCGCGAACTGGCCGTGCTGGTGGCGCGCCTGCACACCAAGGTGCATCTCGCGCTGGAGCTCAGGCCGGACACGGTGCTGAGGCTGCTGAACGAGGCCGACGCTCTGCGCCGCCGCGCGCGCTTCGAGGAGTTCCTCGAGGCCTGCCACATCGACGCCTGCGGTCGCCTCGGCCTGGAGGATCGCGCCTATCCGCAGACCGGCCGTCTGCGCGCGGCGCTGGACGTGGTGGCGGCCGTCGCCGTGCAGCCGCTGCTCGACCAGGGCCTGCGCGGTCCGGCACTGGCCGAGGCTCTGCAGGACGCGCGACTGGCCGCGCTCAGAGACAGCGGTATCTGATCTCGAAATCGCGCTCTTCGGGGCCGGGCTTACCGGGAATGATCACGCCGGCGCCGGTCAGGCGGGTGGACTCACGCTTGATCTCCGTGCGCCGGCCGTCGGCCGTCAACACCAGCGAACCGTTGGTGCTGTTGTCGGTGATGGTGCAACGACCGCGGCTGAACTGCGCGGAGAGGTGCTGGCGCGACACCAGGTCCTTGGCGATCACGAGATCGTTCTTGGCGTCGCGTCCCATGGAGATGACCGGCCGCTGCAGGTCCACCCGCACGCGCTGCTCGCCGTACTCGAACTCCACCGCGTCGTAGCTCTGCGCCTCGCGCGCCGGCGCCTCACCGTTGTAGGCGGTGATGGACTCCACGTCCCAGATGATCTCGTAGAGTTCCACGTGCTCGAGCGAGACGAAGTTCCAGGTCTCGTCGTCCACGTAGCGCGACACCGCGCGGTAGAGCCGCGGCAGCTGGTCGACCAGCGCGCGCGTGGCCAGCGTCTGCTCGGGCTTGGCGTTGTTGCCGACCCAGTTGGCGACCTTGGCGGTCTCGCCAACCAGACTGTCGCCCTGGCTGCGCACCGGTCCATAGTGAAGTCCGATGCGCAGCCGCACGCGCGGCGCGCCGTCGGGCGGCTCGCGTTCGAGCATTTCGTAGTGCATCTCGGAGGCGACCGCGGCGGCGTGTTCCGCGTTGCCGAACAGGGCGACTATCTGGTCGCCGACCTCGGCGACCACGCGGCCGGCGCGCGCCGCGCAGAGATCCTTGAGCAAGCGCAGACAATCGGCCACCAGGGCCTGCGCGGTTGCGTCACCCAGCCGCTCGTAAAGCGCGGTGCTGCCGGCAATGTCGGCGGACAGGATGACCTTGAAACTCGATTCCGTACCGGCTGTCATGCCCCGCGCGACGCCGCGCCTCCCTCCTGCGCCGCGCCTGCTCCCGGTGCGCGCGGCGCTCCCGGCTTCACGTTAGCACTTAGGCCCGCAAGTCTCTAGCGCGCGGCCCGCGCCCCCTGCAAAACATCGTTGCGGCGGCGCGCCGCGCTCAGGGCGTGTTCCCCCACAGTTCTTCGAGGCGCTGATCGCGGCCGCAGTTGTAGCGGTAGAACTTGTACCTCACCGGGTTCTTCTTGTAGTAGTCCTGGTGATAGTCCTCCGCGGGATAGAACGTGCCGGCCGCGACAATCTGCGTCTTTATCTCGTCCTTGAAGGGTTTGGTCTTTTCGAGCGCCGCCAGCGAAGCCTCGGCGGCCTGACGCTGGGCGTCGTCCTTGTAGAAGATCGCGGTGCGGTACTGGTTGCCGTGATCGCAGAACTGCTGGTCCGCGACCGTCGGATCGATGTTGCGCCAGAACACCTCCAGGAGCTTCGCGTAGCTCACGCGCTGCGGGTCGTAGGTCACCTGCACCGACTCGGTATGACCGGTGCCGCCCGCTGAGACCTGCTCGTAGGTCGGATTGGCGAGGGTGCCCCCCGTATAGCCCGAGGTCGTGGAGAGCACCCCGTCGAGTACGTCGAAGGGTCCTTCCATGCACCAGAAGCAGCCGCCGGCGAACAACGCGGTCTCGATCATCGCGGGCTCCGCCCCGGGCGCGGGTGCCTCGGAGTCGGCCGCGCTCACCGCGCCGGCCCAGGCAAGCCACAGACAGAACATCAACAACGGGGACGAGCGTCGAACCGGCATGTCATCTCTCCCTCGGTCAGGCATCGCTCCGCTACGACTCGCGGCGCGCGGCAAAAGTTGCGGGGTGCGCGCGCCCCGCGCGCGTCATGGCAGGAAGCCCTCGAGCCGATGCCGCTCGTCGTGGCGAAAACCGCGCAGCGCGGGTGTCGCGCCGACGCTGAGCGCCATGCACTTGAAGGTCTGCCCCATCGCGCCCGGCAGCAGCAGCTGCTTTGCCTGCTGCGCGAGCCGGTAGCGCTCGGTCTCGTCGGCTGCGGCGGCGAGCAGCGCGTCGAGCCCCGCATGCAACAGGAACTGCGCCTGGCTGGTGTAGCCCGCCACCTCGAAGCCGGCCGCGAAGGCGGCCTCGGCGACGCGCGTGAAGTCCACCGACGCGGTGATGTCCTGCAGGCCCGGCCAGCGCAGCGCGTCGTCGTGCACATGATGTCGATAGTGGCATTGCAGGGTGCCGCGCGAGCGCGCCGGGTGCAGGAACTCGTGGCGCGGATAACCGTAGTCGAACAGCAGCACCACGCCTCGCGCGAGGCGCGCGCGCAAAGCCTGGAGCCACGCATCGAGCCCCGGCTGCGCCTCGGTCAGATAGCCCTCGGGCAGGTCCGCCGCCCAGGCATGGTCGAGCAGCGCGCCGTCGTAGTCGCGGGAACGCCACGCGAAAATCTCGCCATCCAGCCCAATCACCACCTCGCGCCAGCGGCGGTCTTCCACGACGAAGCGCTGCGCGGGGAGCGCATCCAGCACTTCATTGGCGATGACCACGCCGCTGCAACCGGCCGGTGGATGATCCGCGTACCACTCGATGCGCGTAGCGGGTTTCGACAGGGCGGCGCGTTGGCGGTCCGCGAGTCCGGCGCTCGGCTCCACCATGAGATAGCGCGAAGGCGCCGCGCCCTGCGCGGACAGTGCATCGAGCAGGTCATTCGCCAGCCGGCCGCTGCCGCCGCCGTACTCGACGATCACGTCGTCGCAGCCGAGCAGTTCCCGGCATTGTTCGGCGAGACAGTCGGCGAACAGCGAACCGGCTTCGGGCGCGGTGACGAAGTCACCGCCCCGGCCAAAGATACGCTCGCCGTTCGCGTAGTAACCGAGCTCCGGCTCATACAAGGCCATGGCCATGAACTCGTCGAAACCGATCACCCCATCGCCGCTCGCGTCGATCACCTCGCGCAGGCGCGCGGCAAGCAGGCGCGACCTTTCTAGCGCGGCGAGAGAGGGATCCGGTAAGCTCTGGCTGGTAGTCATGACGTCGCCCGGCATCGTGGCACGTCACCGCACCGCACTCAAACGCCAGAGCGCCTGTCCATGAGCCACTCCGAGGACGCCCCTGTCGCGCTCGTCACGGGCGCCGCCAAGCGCCTCGGCGCCTGTACCGCCCGTGCGCTGCACGCGCTCGGCTTCGACATCGTGATTCACCACCACCTGTCGAGCGCCGAGGCACAGGCGTTGGCCGCGAGCCTGAACGCCCTGCGCGCCGATTCCGCCAGCACGATCAGCGCGGACCTCGCCGCGGAGGACACGCCCGCGCGGATCGCCGACGCCGTCGCCGAACGGCACCGCGCGCTGGACCTGCTGGTGAACAACGCCTCGGTGTTCGACGCCTCCCCGCTCGACCATATGGATGTGCCCGCCTGGGAACGCATCCAGGCCATCAACCTGCGGGCGCCCTACTTCCTCTCCCTGGCCTGCGCGCCGCTGCTGCGAGCGCGACGGGGCGCCATCGTCAACATCACCGACATCCACAGCGAACGGCCGCGCGCGGGCTACAGCGCCTACTGTGCGTCGAAGGCCGGACTGGTGGCGGTGACGCGCGGGCTCGCGCTGGAACTCGCGCCGGATGTTCGCGTGAACGCAGTGGCGCCGGGCCCGATACTGTGGGCAGACAGCGAAGACGAGGCGCTGCAGGCCGCCACTCTGCGCGGCACGCCGCTCGCGCGTCGCGGCGAACCCGAGGACATCGCGCAGGCGGTGTGCTACCTGGCGCGCGCGGCCTATGTCACCGGCCACGTGCTGGACGTCGACGGCGGACGCCACCTGGCGTCCTGAACGCTGCGCGGCTAGGGCGTCGCGGCGGGCTTCGTGTTGAACTTGTCGGCGGGCGCCGGTGCCGGCGGCGGACCGCTGGTCGTCACGCCCGGCTTGACCTCGTCGTCGTCGCTGCCGAAGTGCGGCAGCGGCGTGCGCAGGTACCAACGCTTCTCCTTGGCGTCGTACCACCACATCTGCTCGTCGTGCAGCGTGCGGATGACACCGGCGTCGAGTTCGTAATACTCGATGACCGCGATGATGCGCGCTTCCTTGCCATCGTCCGCCAGGATCTGGCTCGCGATGGTGTAATTGGTCACGCGGTAGCGGGCCGCGTTCTTGAGATCGCCCGTGAAGGCGCGGCCGTCCGCCTCGCGCAGATACTTCGCCGCCTCGTCGTAATAGCCCCAGCGGATGAGCTTGCGGTAGTTGTTCACCGCGCCGTCCAGCAGTACGGCGCGGTCGCTCTTGCCGAGCGGCATGGAACCGCAGCCGACCAGCAACATGAGCGCGAGCGCCAGGCCGAAGATTCTCAAGATGCCGTCGCGCATTGCCCCCTGCTCCGCGGTTCAGTCGCGCTCGCCGCGCTCGATGATCACGCCGAGATCGCGCACGTGTCGCACGATCCCCTGCTTGTTGATGCGCACCCGCACCCAGCGCACCGGGAATTCCTTCAGCACGATGCGGGCGATGTGCTCGGCGAGCGCTTCGATGAGCTTGAAGTCGGCGGCGCGCGCGAAGTCGCGCACCCGGTCGGTGACGGCCTTGTAATCCACGGTATGGATCAGGTCGTCGGTCTCGCCGGCGCGACGCGTGTCCACGCCGAGATCGAGATCGAGAATCAAGGTCTGACGAATGCGGCGCTCCCACTCCCACACGCCGATCACGGTGTCGACGCTCAGGTGATGAAGGAAGATGATGTCCATGCAACCGCGGCTTTCGGCGAGTGGCGCGATCGTAGCAGCTTTGCGCGCGCCTTGATCGACGTGACGCCATCGGGTGCAATAGCCCCATGCTGATTCCGGCCTCGCTCGTGGTCGTCGCCTACCTGATGGGCTCGGTGTCGACCGCCGTGCTCGTGTGTCGCGCGTTGGGCGTGGCCGATCCGCGCGAAGTCGGCTCGCGCAATCCCGGCGCGACCAACGTCCTGCGTCATGCCGGCAAGGGCGCGGCGGCGGTGACCTTGCTCGGCGACGCGGCCAAGGGCCTGGTGCCGGTGCTGATCGGTCACGCGCTCGGTCTCGAGTTCACCTGGCTCGCCGCCGTCGGCCTCGCCGCCTTTCTCGGTCATCTCTACCCGGTGTTCTACGGCTTCGTCGGCGGCAAGGGCGTCGCGACCTTCATCGGCGTGACCCTGGCGCTCGACTGGCGTCTCGGCGCGAACTTCGTCGGCGTGTGGCTGGCGATGGCCTTCGCGCTGCGCTGGTCGTCACTCGCCGCGCTGGTCGCGACCGCGAGCATGCCGCTGGTCGCCTGGCGCCTGGGCGCGCCGTCCGCCGCGGTCGGGCTCGTCGTCGCGATGTGCGCGCTGGTCTACTGGCGGCACCGCGGCAACATCCAGAATCTCCTGAACGGCACCGAGAAGAAGATCGGGCAGAAGGCCTGACTGCGTCAGACGCTCGCGCCCGGCGCGGTGAGCGTGGTCATGGGCCAGCGCGGTCGCACCTCGAAGCCGGGCCCGTCGTGTTCCCCGGCGGCGAGCCTCAAGTGCCCGACGAAGGCGATCATCGCGCCGTTGTCGGTGGCGTAGCGCAGGCGCGGAAAGTTCGCCTGTACGCCCAAGTCCGCGCACAGCGCGGTCAGGCGCGCGCGCAGCGCCTGGTTCGCGCTGACCCCACCCGCCACCACCAGGCGCTTCTGGCCGGTGGACTTCAGCGCTCGCTTGATCTTGATGGCGAAGGTGTCGACCACCGCATCGCTGAAGCCGCGCGCGATATCGGCCGCGGTGGTCGGGCCCGGCGCCGCGCCGCGCAGCGTGTTGACCACGTGGGTCTTCAACCCGCTGAAACTCATGTCCAGCCCCGGCCGGTCGGTCATCGGTCGCGGGAACCTGAAACGGGAGGGATCGCCCTCGCGGGCGAGCGCCTCGACCGCCGGGCCGCCCGGGTAGCCGAGGTCCAGCATCTTCGCCACCTTGTCGAAGGCCTCGCCGGCCGCATCGTCCAGGGATTCGCCGACGATGTAGTACTCGCCGAGCGCCGGCACGTCGACCAGCAGGGTGTGCCCGCCCGACACCAGCAGGGCCAGGAAGGGCGGGGCCGCGCCGCCCGGTTCCAGCATGGGCGCCAGCAGGTGGCCCTCCATGTGATGCACGCCGAGCGCCGGAATGCCGAGGCCCCAGGCGAAGCCGCGCGCGAAGCCCGCGCCGACCAGCAGCGCCCCGGCCAGCCCGGGACCCGCCGTGTAGGCCACGCCGTCCAGTTCCTCCGCGCGGAGGCCGGCCTCGGCCAGTACCGCGGCGACCATGGGCGCGAGCTTGCGCACGTGGTCACGGGAGGCGATCTCGGGCACCACGCCGCCGTAGGGCTGATGGGCCTCGACCTGGCTGTAGAGGTGGTCGGCCAGGATGCCGCGCTCGCCGTCGTAGACCGCGACCCCGGTCTCGTCGCACGAGGTCTCGATGCCGAGGACCTTCACCGGCCCGGTCCCGCGCGGCCGTCCGAGGCTGGATCTCGGCGCCGTTCGTGGCTATATTTCGCGGTTCCCGCCCTGCGGGCGCTCCACCATCCAAGGCCATCCAAGGAATTCATAGACGTATGCCTAGCGTTCGCGTTCGCGAGAATGAGTCTTTCGACATCGCCATGCGGCGATTCAAACGGGCCTGTGAGAAGGCCGGCGTGCTGGCCGAAGTGCACCGCCGCGAATTCTACGAGAAGCCCACCCAGGTCAGAAAGCGCAAGGCCGCCGCGGCCGTGAAGCGCTGGCAGAAGAAGGCCGCGCGTTCGTCGCTGCGCCGTACCCGCCCCTACTGATCAAGCCGTGACCGGCTCGTTCAAAGAGCGCCTGACCGAGGACGTCAAGGTTGCCCTCAAGGGTGGCGAAAAGGCGAAACTCGCGGCGCTCCGGCTGATCTCCGCCGCCGTCAAGCAGTACGAGGTCGATCACCGCGTGTCCCTCGAGGACGGCGTGGCCCTCGAACTGCTGACCAAGATGGCCAAGCAGCGGCGCGAGTCCATCAGCCAGTTCCAGTCCGCCGGGCGCGACGACCTCGTCGCCCAGGAACAGTTCGAGCTCGACATCATCCTGGCCTACCTGCCTCAGCCCCTGACCGAGGCCGAGGTCGAAGCCGCGGTCGTTGCGGCCATCGCCGAGACCGGCGCCGCCGGCGTGCGCGACATGGGCAAGGTGATGGGCGTGCTCAATCCGCGCATCAAGGGCCGCGCCGACATGGCGGCGGTGAGCGCGCTGGTCAAGGCCCGCCTCGCCGGCTGACCGCGTCCCCGGGCCGCTTTCGAAGCGCGCTCAGGCCTGCATACAATCCGGTCTCGTTCCAAAGGCCCGCGCGTAGCTGTCCATGGCCGGCCGCATTCCCGAACAGTTCATCGACGCCCTGCTCGCGCGGGTCGACATCGTCGATGTCATCGAGGCCTACCTGCCGCTCAGGCGCGCCGGTCGCGACTTCCAGGCGCTCTGCCCCTTCCACGGCGAGAAGACCCCGTCCTTCACCATCAGCAGGGAGAAGCAGTTCTATCACTGCTTCGGCTGCGGCGCCCACGGCAGCGCCATCGGCTTCCTGATGAAGTACCGCAGCCTCGAGTTTCCCGAGGCGGTGGAGGAGCTGGCGGGACTGGCCGGCATGGAGATCCCGCGCGAGGCGCGCAGCCAGCGGCCGAGCAGCAACCGCGAGATCTACGAGGTGCTCGAGCAGGCGCGAGCCTTCTACGAGGCCCAGCTGCGGCAGAGCAGCGAGCGCGACGTCGCGGTGAGTTATCTCAAGAAGCGCGGCCTGTCGGGCGAGGTGGCCAAAGCCTTTCGCCTGGGCTTTGCGCCCTCGGGCTGGCGCAACCTCATCGACACGCTCACCGCCCGCGGCATCAGCGAAACCCAGCTCGAGCGCGCGGGACTCGCCATCAAGCGCGATCGCGGCGGCTACTACGACCGCTTCCGCGAGCGGGTGATGTTCCCCATCCACGACCGCCGCGGCCGGGTGATCGGCTTCGGCGGACGGGTGATCGAGTCTGGGGAGCCGAAATACCTGAACTCGCCGGAAACCGAGGTCTTCCACAAGGGCCGCGAACTCTACGGACTGCACGAGGCGCTGGCGGCCGACCGCAAGCTCGCGCGCCTGGTGGTGGTCGAGGGCTACCTGGACGTGGTCGCGCTCCACCAGTTCGGCCTGCCCCAGGCGGTCGCGACGCTCGGCACGGCGGTCACCCGCGAACACCTGGAACTGCTGTTCCGCCAGGTGCCTGAGGTCGTGTTCTGTTTCGACGGCGACGCGGCCGGCAAGCGCGCCGCCTGGCGCGCGCTGGAAATCGCCCTGCCTTTGCAGGAGGGCAATCGCGCGGTGCGCTTCGCCTTCCTGCCCGACGGGCACGACCCGGACAGCGCCGTGCGTGAATTCGGCGCGGAAGGCTTCTTCAAGGCGGCGCGCGTGTTCGGTCTGACCGATTACCTGCTGGATACCCTCAAGCAGGATGTCGACCTCTCGACCGGCGACGGCCGGGCGCGACTGGTGGAGCAGGCCAAGCCCTACCTGCTGCAGATCCCGAGCCAGAGCCACCGCGCGACCGCGGTGCGTGGACTGGTCGATCTCAGCAAGTTCGACGACGAACTCATCCGTCGCGAGCTGGGCCTGGCCGGCGCGCGCTACGCCGGGCCGCGCCGTCCGCCGGTGCTGAATCGCTTCAAGAGCCGCACGCTCGAGGAGCAGGCGCTGGCCATGCTGCTGCAGAATCCAGCCCTGGTCGGGCACATCGGCCCGGAGCTCGCCGAGTTCTGCGCCGCCGAACTGGGTGCCGACCTGCCGCTCCTGGAAGTGCGTCGGGCCCTCGAGGCAGGCGCCCCGCCCAGCACCGCCGCGCTGCTCGAGCGCTGGCGGGACCATCCGCTGGAGGGCCTGCTGTCGCAGCTGGCGGCGACCGACTTAGGCATCCCCGACAGCGCCTTCGAAAGCGAATTCGTCGGCGCGCTGAAGCGCCTCGCGGCCCGCGCGGAGGAGCAGCGTTTCGCGCGCATCAGCGCCATTCCCTTCGAGCAGTGGACCGACGAGCAGCGCGAGATAGTGCGGAACTACAAGCGGCCGCGGTGAACCTCGGGCCCTGGCCCGCGGTCCAGAGTTGTGACGGAAAACGGGACCTTCGTCCCGGACTGTGACCGTCGGCCCGGAATCGGCCATCAGGTCCGGTGCCGCGCGCGCCGATAAGCCTGGCCAGGGACGGGGCTCGGTCTGGTCAAGCCCACCCGACGACGGCTATACTGCGCGGCTATTTTCGCTACCCAGCGCACCTGGCGGATCTCCCGTCCACTATCTAGAATTTCAACGATCCGACCCTAAGGATCGACGGACTGAGAGGCTCGAGGAAGTTGACCAAAGGCAAACTTGACTCCGTGGAAACGTTGGACGAAATCGATACCGCCGACCAGCAGTCACAGCTGAAGCTGCTCATCTCGAAGGGCAAGGAGCAGGGCTTTCTGACCTACCACGAGGTCAACGACCACCTGCCCAACGACATCGTCGATCCCGAGCAGATCGAAGATATCATCAACATGATCAACGACATGGGCATCGCGGTCCACGAGACGCCGCCCGATCTCGATGCCATGTTGCTGAACGACAGCGACGTCGACGAAGAAGCCGCCGAGGAAGCCGCAGCCGCGCTCGCGGCGGTCGACAACGAGTTTGGCCGCACCACCGACCCGGTGCGCATGTACATGCGCGAGATGGGCACCGTTGACCTGCTGACCCGAGAGGGCGAGATCAAGATTGCCAAGCGCATCGAGGACGGGCTCAACCAGGTGCTGTCGGCGCTGGCCGACTTCCCGACGGTCTCCGAGCTCTTCCTGAGCGAGTACGGGCGCACCCAGTCCAACGACCTCAAGATCACCGACGTCATCTCCGGCTTCATCGACTACAGCGAAGACGCCGCCATCCCGCAGCCGCTCGCCGCGGCCGAGGAAGCGGTCGCCGATGCCGAGGACGACGAGGAAGTCGAGGGCGCGGGCGACGACGATGAGACGGATGCCCCCGGTCCGACCCTCGATCCCGAGGAAGTCGCGCGCCGCTTCGACGAGTACGGGAAGCTGTTCAAGAAGGTGCAGGCCGCGTCCAAGCGCAATGGCCGCGACCACCCCAAGACCGAGGCCGTGCGCAAGGAACTCCAGGAGCGCTTCCTCGAGTTCAAGCTCGTGCCGAAGCTCACCGAGAAGCTCGCCGAGCACGTGCGCGAGGCGGTCGAAGAGATTCGTGGCCAGGAAAAGGTCATCATGGACGTGTGCGTGAAGCACTGCAAAATGCCGCGCAAGGACTTCCTCGCGGTGTTCGTCGATGCCGAGACCGATGACAAGTGGGCGAAGAACCTCACCCGCACCAAGAAGCCCTACGCCGCCGCCATCAAGGAACACATGACCGAGATCGAAGCGGCGCAGAAGCGCCTGCTCGACATCGAAGAGAAGCACGGCATCAGCATCGGCGCGATCAAGGACATCAACCGTCGCATGTCGATCGGCGAGGCCAAGGCCCGTCGCGCCAAGAAGGAGATGGTCGAGGCGAACCTGCGCCTGGTGATCTCGATTGCCAAGAAGTACACCAACCGTGGACTCCTGTTCCTGGACCTCATCCAGGAAGGCAACATCGGCCTGATGAAGGCGGTGGACAAGTTCGAATACCGTCGCGGTTACAAGTTCTCGACCTATGCGACGTGGTGGATTCGCCAGGCGATCACCCGCTCGATCGCCGACCAGGCGCGCACCATCCGCATCCCGGTGCACATGATCGAGACGATCAACAAGTTGAACCGCATCTCGCGCCAGATCCTGCAGGAGAAGGGCCGCGAGCCGACGCCGGAAGAGCTTGCCGATCGCATGGAGATGCCGGAGGACAAGATCCGCAAGGTGCTCAAGATCGCCAAGGAACCGATCTCGATGGAGACCCCGATTGGCGACGACGAGGATTCGCACCTCGGCGACTTCATCGAGGACACCACCATCCAGGCGCCGATCGACTCCGCGACCTTCGAGGGTCTGTGCCGCAGCACCCGCGAAGTACTGGCCGGCCTCACCCAGCGGGAGGCCAAGGTGCTGCGCATGCGCTTCGGCATCGACATGAACACCGACCACACCCTCGAAGAGGTCGGCAAGCAGTTCGACGTCACCCGCGAGCGCATTCGCCAGATAGAGGCCAAGGCGCTGCGCAAGCTGCGTCATCCCTCGCGCTCCGAGCGTCTTCGCACCTTCCTCGACTGAGTCGCGCGACGCGACTCGCCGCCCGCTGCCACGCTCGAGTGGCAGCGGGTCCGCTTCCCGGGCCTGTAGCTCAGTTGGTTAGAGCAGGGGACTCATAATCCTTTGGTCGTAGGTTCAAGTCCTACCGGGCCCACCAATCAAATCAAACGTTTAGTTTTTCCGCACGCGGCGCTGAACTGCCAAAAGGCACAAATTCAGCACACTGGCTGGGCGCGGAGAGACAAATGGCGCCCCGAAACAGCATCGCCGCAGGCACTTGGCCCTCTTGGGGCGAGCGCTTAGCTCCTCTAAACGCACGCATTCTAAGCCTCCCACGCCCATTGGATCGCAAATCCTTTGGTCCGCTCGACCGAAGCAATAATCCAATCATTTGCTTAGCGCGGTTTCTCCTGCCGCTGAAAGGCCAAAAGCCACAAATTCAGCACACTCGCGATGCAGGGAGGCGCGTATGGCGACTGTAGTGAAGACTGCGGCAGGCACTTGGAAGGCCGTCGTACGCAAACACGGCTGGCCGCCGGCGTACAAAACGTTCCGCACCAAGCGTGATGCGCTCGACTGGTCCAGACGCACGGAAGACGAAATGGTGCGCGGCGTGTTCATCGATCGCACGGACGCCGAGCAGCTGACGCTGAAGGAGGCCCTGGAGCGTTACGTGCGCGAGGTGAGCCCGACCAAGCGCCGCTGGACATCCAAGAGCGAGGTGCACCGCGCACGCACGCTCACGGAGTCCCTGGGCAGCTATAGCCTCGCCGCCATCACGCCCGACCTCATCGCCGATCATCGGGACAAGCGCCTGGCGCTCGGGCTCAAGAGCGACACGGTGCGGCTCGAGCTCGCCCTCCTCTCCCACCTCTACACCATCGCCATGCGGGAATGGCGCCTGGGGCTGCTGTACAACCCGGTCGCGCTGGTCCGTAAGCCACCGCCGGGGCCTGCGCGCACCCGGCGCCTAGTCGGCGACGAGGAACAACGCCTGGTCGCCGCCTGCAGTGCCTATTCCAACCCGATGCTCGGCTGGATTGTGCGGCTCGCGATCCACACCGGCATGCGGGCCGGAGAGATCTCCTCCTTGCGGTTGGACCAGGTCGACCTCACGCGCCGCATCGTCACGCTGAACCAGACCAAGAACGGCTCGTCCCGCACCATCCCTCTGACCCAAGCTGCGGCCGCCGCCCTCAAGGAAGCCATCGACCACCCACTGCGCCCCCGAGGCTGCGACATGATTTTTTACGGCGAGCCTGGCCGTGACGGCATCCGCCGGCCATTCGAATTCAATCCTGCCTGGCAGCAGGTGTTGAAGGACCATGGCATCAACGGGCTTCGCTTTCACGATCTCCGGCATGAAGCAGTCTCGCGCCTGGTGGAGGCTGGCCTCGGCGACCAGGAGGTCGCGGCCATCTCTGGCCACCGGTCCATGCAAATGCTGAGGCGCTACACGCATCTCCGCGCCGAGGATCTCGTGGTGAAGCTCGACCGGCTCGGCGTCCGTTAGGCGCCGCGCGATTCGCGAAACCAAGCCGAGGCAAAGCTTGGTTTCGTCTCGCTCGAAGCGAACGGCGCGCGGTTCAATCAGCGCGCTATTTACAACCTGAGGAGCACGAAGACCATGGATGACAAGACCAGTCCCACCACGTCCACCCTGCACGACCAGTTGACCACCCAATACGGCATCCTGTTGTCGCAGACCCAGCTTGCCGAACTGCTCGGGCGCACCGTCAGCGGTCTGCGCTTCAGCTTCAGCATTCCCGCCGACGATATGACCAGGCGTCTCAAGGCCTGCGGTCGCAAGATAGGCCGCCGCGTCTACTACCCGGCCGTCGAGGTGGCCCGCATCATTGGTGACTCCAGAGCTCCATGACGCGGACCATCATACGCGCCGCGCGTCGCCATCGCTTTACCACGCTGGACACACGCGTCATCGAAGACGCGCGCTTGAGTTGGGCGGCCCGCGGCGTGCTGGCCTATCTGCTCTCCCGCCCGGACAACTGGCGAGTGCTTGCAAAGGATCTGCAGCGTCGCGGCGACCTGGGCCGCGACGGCGTCTACGGTGTGCTGCGTGAGCTGCGCGAGGCCGGCTACATTCGCTTCCAACGCGTGAGGGACCTGGCTGGGCGAGTGACCGGCGCTTGCTACTTCGTGTCTGAAGAACCGGCCTACGAACTTCATCCGGCATTGCCGGAGGAGGCTCAGCCGGACTCGGCCGAACCAGATCCGGCCGCGCCGTAGGTATTACCTAGGACTGAATTTGATCTAAGACTGAAATCCAAAACGAACTACTACTACAAAACCCCGGCCGTTCAGCCGCGGCGCGCAAGGGTCCGCCCCGTGGGCGTCTCCCAGCTATCGGACGACGTTAGCCTGCAGCAGGGCAGTCGCGGTTGGCTTCATTAGTCTTGGGGAAAGAAATCGCGCGCTCCATAGAGCGCGATTTCCTTTCCGCGCCGCGCACGATCAGCGCTTATCCACAGGCCCCCAAGTTAATGTTAATTCTTAATTCGCGCCGAATTGAGACTTTACTTTAAGCGACTTTTGCCCGCTTTTCGGTGCCAAAGCATTGATTCATTTCGAGCGCCCCCGATTTCACCGAGTCCATATTATGGACTCGGTGAAGGCTCGCAATATTTGGACTCGGTCACGGGCGTGCCTCCCTGACGGCCGAAATAGCGCCGCTCTGCCCGCGCGATTTTCTCTGGGCATCTCGCGTGACAACCGGCACGGTTGGCGCGCGAGATGCTCGCCCCGAAGGGCCATCGTCACTGCGCGGCGGCGGGTAGTGACGATGGCGCAAAACCCAGACGGGAAGCGGCTTTGAGGCCAAGTTTCGGACGTGACGGCCAAGTGACGTGTTCCGGGGAAGCATCCAGAGACGGATTCATCCGTGGCCACGACGGTTTCGTGGCAAACAAAGCAGGCATCGGTTCGAGAGCCTGCGACGGCGCAAGCCGTCAACCGAGACAAGGGCGGCGTGACGACAGACCAACTGTTCGGGCAACGGTCGGCGGCACACCAGGGCAATTACTCTCACGAGCAATCACGCGGACGAAGGACCGCGAGGGAGGTAAGGCAAAACAGGGCAAGATGAGCCCACCAGGGTGGAAACAGCGAACTGATTAGTTACCCGGCAGGGCACGCAGTTCGCGCCTCCCTTCAGGAGGCATCTCGAGCTGGGGGCTGGTTACCCCAGGACCGAAGCCGCGCAAGCGGCCTCGTCCGTTGACAAGGACGAGGGTCCAGAAGCACTCACCGATATGTCGGTAAACCGAAAGCAGCTCGAGCCACTCGAATTCGCCGTCAAAAGGAATTACAACTCTGTTTGCCAACAGATTCCCACTGGAAATACTCAGTTTCGAAAACGGCGGAAGGTTTCGATAGCTGCCAGTGCAACCGCGACGAAAGCCGGGTTCTGCCATGCCATAACGATTGAGTGCCCGCAATTTTGCCTTGGGCGACGATCGATAGCGGAGATGGCCTCGGGCGCGGAAACGAAATTTGTTCTTTTTCAGAAACTATCGATAACATAAAAACGATAGCTCATGCATTAGGTGCTTATATTCCTAATTTTTCGATAGATAAATTTGTCTGACCAATTAGATATTTACATGCTCTATCTCGCAAGCTAGACTGACGCCGCTCAATCCGGCGGTGATGGCTAATCACGCGCCATAATCGGGGATTAGGATCAATGGCAAAGCCTCAACCGGCGTCCATTTGGCAGAACCCAGGAAGCGAAAAGCACGCGCCGCTTCATGGGCAAAACGTATCGGACGATGTCCTTCGCGAATCCGCAGCTAAGATCCCGCAGAACGAACGTCGGAAAGCCGAACAGCGCAGCCGACAGGGATTTAATCCAGACACAATGCGGACAGTATGGGACTAGCTCGTCACTATACAGTGGACAACAAACTAGAAGCCGCAGTCGAACCTGCGGCTTTTCTTTATGCGCCAACCAAAAGCATTTGACCTAGTTCCCTTCTCTGCTTGTCCCTTGAGTCGAATTGGGCAATCCGACCAGTTGGGGTACCTGAACTGCTACCTAACTGACCTAGGTACGGTCACTGTATTAATTGAACCCTACTATTTCGATCGTGATTATCTTTCCGAGTTCGCGGCCTTTTACGGCGTAAGTTCGCGCGGATATGAGAATGTCTGCCAGCGCTGGCATTTCTTTGGGTTGGACGTATCACGTTCGACATTACGTCAGTTACTCGGCGGAAGCTCTCGGGTACGACAACGCCTCCAAGAGGCGTACTTTGGCTTCTCAGTAATCAGACCAATTTCTGCAGCCCCCCTCGGCCGGACAGTCCTTAAATGGTACCCAGATCACCGTCCTGCCTCACCCCGCAACACCACACCATCGCGGCCCTATTCCGTCCATATTGGGGGCGTACCGTTTAGTGTTACTGGCCTCGCATGGCAACAACAAGACAGCAGCGTGGGGATGTGTGCCACCGTGGGCCTCTGGAGCGTGTTGCACTCATCTGCGTTTGATGATCATCACTCGATCCCTACTACTGCGGACATCACGCGCTCTGCGCATAAGACCGCATCATTGGGAAGTCGAGTCTTTCCATCCAACGGTTTGACCACTCACCAGCTGGCCGAAGCGATCAAGGAGAATCACTTAGCTCCGATCGTACTGCATGGTGACAGTGGCAAACGTATACCGTTGGTAAACAAGCCCGGCTTTAGCCGCAGTTACTTTGCGAGCTCGTGCGCGGCATTTATTCGATCTGGGTACCCGATCCTGCTGGGAGGACTACTAGAGAACTGTGGTCCGCATGCGGTCTGCGCAGTTGGCTTTCGTGAGCCAACGATTCCTCATTCGACCCACTCTGCTGTAGAACTGGCCGACGGATACGTCGAACACGTTTATATCCATGACGACAATCTAGGCCCAAGTGTTCGATTCAGAATCGAAGAGAATCCTACGAATCAGGTTGCTGTACTCGTTGCGGATCCGCCGCCTCCGAGAAATGGCGGAAATGCGCAAGGTCCAACGGTAACCTACGATCGATTCCTTCCTTGCGAGATCATAGCTGCCGTACATGACAATCTTCGTTTATCTCCGGACGCATTGTTTGACTTCGGAAGAGATGTTGCCCGAGGTCTCTACGACGTTGCAAAGCAGTCGCGGACTGCAACCGGACAACCTCCTCCTGAGAGCATCTGGTATAGCGCCCGGTTTCTGAAACTTTCGAGATATTTGTCAGACGAACTTCCGAAGGCAGCCCTTATGCAATCGAAGATTGTAGCTGCAGCACGTCTAGCACTCTGCGAAAGGATCGCGCCGATGAGTTTGCATATAGGGGTTGTTCGAATCGCACTATCGGGCGCCGATCCGATTGTGGACTTTCTATTTGACACTACAGACGGGGACCGTGACCCCCAAATCTATGCCCATGTGTGCTACCAACCAGAAATTGACCGATTAGTTCATGCCGTCGCTTCGTCTTGGAACATGAACCTCGGCATGCCCATCAAGGCCTTCTAGGAGAAATTGAAAGCAAGCATTTTTGAGCACAAGCAAATCCCGATGACGTCGGTGTCGTCCAATATTGGTCTTTAGTACATCTCAACGTAACGGGGGCTGGCTGCCCTACGCTCAAACATTACGCAAATATGCAACGACCTGTCATGTACGGAGCCGTCGACAGCACAACAGACAATATGACCTAGACGGCATTTCAAATCACCATCCCCCGCCGGTTAATGCCTAATTCGAATTTCCGGATTGCCCTATGCGGTCGTGCTAAACAAGATCCGCTTCACATTGAGAACATTGGCTACGTGAATCAGGACAAACACCTGTTTGCCAGTAGTAAACGATTCCGCCACACAATCGTGCAGCATGCCATTGGCGTCAGTGAGGGCTAAGGAACGCTTGATACAGGCTTTCTTGCCGGCCAGAGGGACCAGTCGACCGATATCATCATCCGGGGTGTAAACCTCCGCCCAAGTTCGGCCGGCGAAAGTTAATTTGAAGCTTTCAGATGCCACCACTCTGCGCAGAGTGACCCGGAATCCGTCGCCGGGAATAAGTTCCGGCATGTTCAGCACTACCACTGCGCAGCTACGATGATTTTTGGACACATACTGCCGGATGGCGGCATATACCGATGCGTTAAATTTGGGCGCCAATCGAACCGGCGTAAAAATATCGAACGGCTGCTCTTCGGCCATGTCGCGGAACTTATCCAACTGAAACAGTACTTCCGAAGCAAAGACGTTTGCCTCGCGGTCGAATAGGTCAGCGGTATCTGGATCAAGTGACTCCTCGCTGTCCTGAACCAACGCGTACATCGGCCTCTGCCAGGGCAGAAATCCATGCGCCGACTCATGAAGCCGCACGAACCGCTGGCGCACCATCATCAGCGAGCGGTCGATAAAGACTAGACCCTCCGTCGCATGGAATAGCCCGATTACTTTTGAGACAGCCTGCTTGATGGCTAACCCAGTCTGACCTACCCGGTGCATCAGCTTGGCGATAAATGACGGATTCAGGAAGTCTTCCTCTACTTCACGGACCTTAGCGACTCGCATTATTTCATCGATCGCGGTGGGCAGCGTTCCGAGCACGTTCGATTGGCGGAGCGCACGCTCTGCCTCTTTCCTCACCCGAGCGATTTGAACAAGCGTTAATGTCGAGTCGTCGGGCCTCGCCATGGCTACTTCTTCTTCGAGCGCAGGAAGGTCAGGTATTCAAGCAGTTCGGATTCCTCCTCAGCTGTCAGATTGTCAATGGCGTACGTTGAAGCACGACCATGCTTTACTCCTGCCTTCCGCTGCGCAGTACCCGGCAGAATGTAGCCCGCTCTGAGCATCAACGTCTGGTAGTCAGCACGAAGCACTGTCGAAAGTGTGTACAGCACGTGAGGCGATGGTTTGCTGATCTTGCCGCTCTCCAGCTGGCTCAGGTAGCCGTTCGATACTTCCTTGTTAGTCGCCTCTTCCACTTCACGAAGGGTCATCCTGGCGTCTTGGCGTGCCTTTCGGATGTAGTTGCCCAAAGCGTTAGAAGAGGCCTTTTCGTCCTGCTCTGCCGGTGTCTGGTCGCCGGTCTGATCGTTCATTTAATTCACCTTCGGTGCCGGAGGGATGGGAATTTGGTGCGTCAAACCTAGCAAGAGCAGCTTAGTCTATCAAGCATGCTTAATTAATGCTTGACAAACTTAGCATGCCGCATATGATTAGCGAGGCCGGATTGGCCGGCGTATGTTGGAGATGCTTAAAAATGAATAGCGAAGTGACCTGCGTTCGCGATGTAGGCCAACAAACCGTCCTGGTTGCTGGTCTGTCCCTGGCGTTTCAGGAGACTACTGTTCCGAGCGAATCGCCTAGTGGTGCGCAAATTGCCGCGGCAGCAGGATTTAAGCCCGAGCAGGGTGCGACGGTGCTGGAATTCCTGGTCAATGGCGAACTTGAAGATATTCGGCCAGATGAAGTCGTCGGATTGGGGCGTTCCACTCGCAAGTTCTTGGTAGTCCAGAGCGACCGGGGCTTCAAACTCAAAGTCAACGGGACGTCAATGGAATGGCCGGCACAGATTATCTCCGGCGGCCAGATACGCAAGATCGGCCAGGTGGCAGCAGATCTCGAAGTTTTTCAGGAGCTTCCGGACGGTACAGAGCGAGAGCTCAGTGAACATGATCTCGTTGACCTGGGCTTCCGCGACATTGAGGCGTTCAAAACTCGCCCCCGCACCTGGATACTGAACGTGCAAGGGGTGCTGCTGAAAGTGCGCCAACCAACTATTTTGGTGCGGCAGGCGATTCAGGACGCTGGCTTCGACCCCGATAAGCCGTGGATCGCCGTCCTGCGGGTTCGTGGCGAGCCCAAGCGCGAAGTCGACCTCGACTATGTCATCGACCTGCGCCATCCGGGCATCGAAAAGCTGCGCCTTACCCCAAGGGAAGTGAATAACGGCGAGGCGCCTTCGGCGCCTCGACGGATGTTCCATCTGCTTGACGTCGATGAACGCTTTCTCGACGGCCTCGGTCTGCTCTGGGAAACGATTATCGAGACCGACCAACCGAATCAGCAACGCCGCTGGTTGTTGATAGACAATTACCCGGTGCCACCCGGCTTCACCGCGGGCCATACTCGACTGGCCCTCGAAATCCCTCCGACCTATCCTGGTGCCCAGATCTACGGCTTCTACACCAGCCCACCACTTGCGTTGAAGGCAGGACATCCCATCCCTAGCACTCAACTCGCGGCCGTGATCTTGGGCGTAGCGTTCAACGGATGGTCGCGACACCGTGGTGATCAGTTCCCCTGGAACCCTGCTGCCGACAACGTGGTCACGCACTTAGCACTGGTGGACGCGGCTATGACTCGGGAGAGCGGCGAATGAATGCTCCGCGGGCGCTGGTATTCGCGGGAGTACAGCACGACCAGTTACGAGCACACCTGTTTCCGGGCGATGGTCTGGAATCAGCCGCAGTGCTGATCTGCAGCCGCTCGGCCCCATCCCGGGTGCGTCTGTTGGTCCGCGACGTCCTACCAGTCCCTCACAACGCCTGCCGTGTCCGTCAGCCGAATGCCATCACGTGGCCCGGATCCTTTATCGAGCAAGCCCTGGATATCGCAGAATCCGACGACCTCACACTCGTCCTGCTCCACTCGCACCCTGGCGGGCTCTTCGAATTTTCAGAACAAGACGACCGCAGCGACCGGGAAGTAATGCCGAGCCTGCTGGCGAGTCACGGCGAGTTCCACTGCAGCGCCATCATGACCCCTGATGGGGCCGTCAAGGCTCGCTGGTACGACAGAGATATTAACTCTCAGGATATCGAATTGGTGACGGTAAGCGGCCACGATATTCGTTACTGGTGGGCGCAGAATGCGGCGCCCGACTTGCTGAAGCGGCGACCGATCGCGTTCACCAGTGCCATGCGTACCGAGATGGGTCGCTTGACTGCGAACGTGATAGGCGTATCCGGCACGGGGTCTGTAGTCGCAGAACAACTCAATCGACTAGGCATTGGGCGCGTGAAGCATACTGATTTCGACATCATGGAGTTGAAGAATGTCAATCGCATCTTGAACTCCACGATCAAGGACGCCGAAGCGCATAGGCTAAAGGTAGAAATGTTTGTGGAGGCGGTAGCCCACTATCGCGGAGTCGGTGTGGCCGAAGCGATCCCTCTATCAATCTTCACGCGCGAGGCCATCGTTGCCGCTGGGCAGTGCGACGTACTTTTCTGCTGCGTGGATTCGCTTGAGGCGCGCCAAATCGTAGATTTGATCGCCGCAGCGTTTCTGTTGCCCCTATTCGATGTGGGCGTGGTCATTCCAACGCGGAACAATGGCGAGATGCCAGTCATTGGCGACGTGTGCGGCCGCATCGACTATGTGCAACCGGGTGGCTCTTCGTTAGGCGACCGCGGCGTATACACGCCCGATAGCCTACGCGCTGAATACCTGCGGAGAAATGCACCGGATGCGCATCAGCAAGAAATGGAGGCGGGGTACATTAAGGGGGTAATCGATGAGGCTCCGGGTGTTATTAGCCTCAATATGCGCGCAGCCTCGGCTTGTGTGAATGAATTTATAGCGCGTGCCTACCCCTTCCGGCATGAATCCAATGAGTTGTATGCACGTACGCAATTCAGTCTCGCCGCATGCGAAGAGGATTACTTTCCTGAGACCTTCTTCCCACATAAGGCCTGTGCCCATGTACTTGGGCGAGGCTCCAAGGAACCCTTGTTGGGTTTGCCATTTCTCTCGCTGCCGCGCGAAAAAGAAATCAGGTGAAAAGTCCTCTCTGGTGGAGACGCCTAAAAGCAGCCCTCCTACCACCTCGACGGCTGCGGATTATCGATGGTGACTCCTTGCCCCCGATATTGCCGATACGTGACCTGGTTTTAGCGCGCGATGCTGATGAAGATTGGTGCGTAGGCATGCGCTGTCCTTGCGGGTGCGGGCAATCGATAGAGCTGATGCTCATCAATGATGTCAACCCTCGCTGGGATGTACATATAGACAGCAAGAAGCGTCCTAGCTTGTATCCATCAATCTGGAAGCAAACAGGGTGCCGCTCCCATTTCTGGCTTAAGGAAGGGCGCGTCAGTTGGTGCGAGTAGGCGGCTAGCCGCCAAATAGCCGCTTGCCTCCGGCTCCAAAAAATGGAGCTTTGGTTTTGCCGATTGGAGGGTATTGATGGCCAACCTGTTGACGCCGAAATTCTTCTGCGATGGCGGACGCACGAACGCGGGAACCGGATACGAGGGAGTAGGACTACATATTGACCCGGCCCTAGAAGCGAAAAGCCCCGGCTAACCCACCGAGGCTTTAACGCCGACCGGGAACCCCCCAATCAACTTGAGATGAAGGCTAGGGCAGCGCGAGCCCGAGAGACAAGACGTCTGACACCCCCGCGCGCCATCCTTAGGCCACCGCGGTTCTCTCGGCCAATATGCCGCCGAGCAATGAACTTCGAAAGAGCGCGCCGGCATCGGACCGGGAGGCGTAGCGCGGACGAGCTATCGCGACACCTTTACTGTAACGATCGACCCCAGGCCTGGGTGGGGGCACATTTCGGTCCCGACGCCGCCGCGTAACAAAGACAGTACGGGCGGATGAACCCGCTGCGCCGAAGCTCAAGGAGCGAAGGTCACTGGTTAAGGCGGGAGGGTTACTGGATTAGCAGGGAAGCTTACTGGATAGGCTGGCGAGGTTACTTGATAAGCCGACCTTCCGCTTTACCAATGCCCCTCGCTGGTAAATTGCTCTTTACCTTCTCGCTCGCCTAGTAAAGAATTCCTTACCATGCGCTCTCCTGCTTCAGGACATTATGTCACCACGACCGTTACCGGCGAGTCGGTCCGTGCGTTCGTGCCCGCCCCCCTGCCACCATCGCTGCCCGCAGACGAGTTCGCTCCACTTGCAGACCTTCTCCGCCAAGCGGAAGTCGCGCTGGCCAGGCTCGACTTGGCCGGCGAGATGATCCCCTCCCTCGATTGGTTCATCTACGCTTTCGTTCGGAAGGAGGCCCTCCTCTCCTCGGAAATCGAAGGCACCCAGGCGACGCTCGTTGACTTGATGGCTTGGGAGCAGACCGAGCAGGCCGGCGAATCCAGTCTCCAGGATATCGAAGAGGTGGCCAACTACGTGGCGGCGGTGAACTATGCCTTCGACCAGCTTCGCTCGCCCACCGGAACGCCGCTCTCGACCCGTCTGCTGAACGACTGTCACCGCCTGCTCATGACTGGCGCGCGCGGAGCTAATAAGCAACCCGGTGAGATCCGACGTTCACAAAACTGGATCGGCGGTAGCCGGCCCGGTAACGCTGCCTTCGTGCCACCTCCGCCGCTGCTGGTCCCCGATTTGCTGAGTGATCTCGAGCGTTACATTCACAGCACTCACGATATGGCATCGCTGCTGCGTATTGCCATGGTCCATGTTCAATTCGAGACGATTCACCCCTACCTGGACGGCAATGGCCGACTGGGGCGCATGCTGATCGCGCTTCTTCTGGAGCACTGGCAACTACTCAAGAGTCCGCTGCTCTATCTGAGCCTTTATCTGAAGCAGAATCAAAGTTCGTACTACCGTTGGCTATCGGCCATTCGCACTGACGATGACTGGATAGGTTGGTTTCGATTCTTTCTGCAAGGCGTCCTGGACATTGCAAATGACGCGACCCGCACTGCTCGCGCTTTGCACGCCCGCGTCACCGACGACCGGCAGCTGCTGCTGGGTACTTCCGGCGCAACCGTGTCGGCAATTCAGCTTTTCGAGCGCTTGCCCAAGCAACCGGTAATCACCATGCCGCTAGTGACCAGACTGCTGTCGACGAGCAAGCCAACAGCGGGCAAAGCGATTGATGCACTGCTTCGTGCAGGCATTCTTGTCGAGGTCGGCAGCCGAAAGCGCGACCGGCTCTATCGATACGATCACTATTTGAGATTGCTAGGCTGATGGTAGCGGACCGACTAGTTGCAGCGCTTTCTTTCTTCCTGCCGGTGGAGCCCCGGCTGACCGATTGATTGGACGACTGACCGAATGAACAAGGCACAGCTCAAGAAGCTCGAGAACGACCTGTGGTCCGCGGCCGATAAGCTGCGCGCCAACAGCGACCTCAAGGCCAGCGAGTACAGCACGCCGGTGCTGGGCCTTATCTTCCTGAAGTTTGCAGACAACAAGTATCGCCAGTTTGAGGACGCTATCCTAGCCGAGTACAGCAAGCTAAAGGGCACCCGCCGCGAGCGCAGCCTGCAGGACATCGCCATCGAGAAGTGCGGCTTTGCCCTCGGCCCGCAAGCGCGCTACGACTACCTGCTGAACCTGCCCGAGAAGGAAGACATCCCCAAGGCCATCCGCTCGGCGATGGCCAGCATCGAAGACAGCAAGCCCGAGCTGCGGGGCGTTCTGCCGCAGCAGGAGTACGACCGCTTCAATCGCTGTCAACGGCAACCCAAAATTCCCCAGTTTGGTAACCTAAATTTCCCCACCCGGTTGAGTTTCATCGTCGTGTGA
>JAIEQK010000203.1 GCA_019747795.1 Gammaproteobacteria bacterium
GGCATTCTTGATTTCGGCATCGTGGCCTCCAGTCTCCCAAAGGTTCGGATGTCCACGAAAGCGGATCAACTTCAGTGCCTGGACTGGAGTCGGCGCTCGATGCGGCGCTCAACGCCCTGGATGTCGGACTCGGCGCCCAGCCCGGCGCACACCATGCTGAAATGCGCGCGGCGCGTACCCTACCCGCCCTACCGGCGATCGCGGATGCCGGTGGTCCCGCTGACCTGCCTCGTCGCCGCCCGGATCTCATCGCCGCGGAGCGCCACCTCGCGGCCTCGAACGCCGCCATCGACTCCGCCATTGCCGAGTATCATCCGAAGCTCTCGCTGAAGGGGATGTGGAAAATGCCATCACGGCGCTGGTACGCAGTGAAGAACAGGAACGCATGCTCGCTGCCGGGGAACAAGCCTTGGCACGCGCCCATGAAACGTCGCTCGCTACCTACCAGGGCGGCACGGTGAGTCTCGTTGAAGTGCTGGACGCCGACTTGCGCCTGCTGGCGACGCAGGACGCGCGCACCGTAGCGCGTACCACAGCGGCGAGGTCCGCGGTGGCTTCCTTCAAGACCTTTGGCGGCAGCTGGGACATCGGCGCGACGGCCGAGCAGGCGAGCGCCAAGCCGATTGAGTCCGCGCCCGTCCCGGAACGACAGCTGGCAAGTTCCGCTCCCCAAGGCGCCGCTTGAAGGCGTGAGCAGATGACTCTCAGCGCGTCGCCCTCCGAAACGATTCTGCGCCTTCAACAGGGTCCAATTGTCACGACGCTCCTGCGACTCGCGCTGCCCAATGTACTGGCGATGGTCATGACCGTGCTGGTAGGCATCGCTGAAACCTATTACGTCGGCCGACTCGGCACCACGCCGCTCGCGGCCATGGCGCTGGTATTTCCGTTCGCCATGCTCACCGGCATGATGTCGGCCGGCGCCATGGGCGGTGGCGTATCGTCCGCCATCAGTCGTGCGCTCGGCGCGCACGATACTGTGCGAGCCAACACGCTCGCCTATCACGCACTGGTGATCGGCACCGTTGCAGGCATCGTCTACTCGCTGGTTTTCGTGCTCTTCGGCACGACGTTCTACGCGGTTCTGGGCGGCAGCGGCGCGGTACTCGGTGAGGCGACGCGATACTCGATCGTACTCTTCAGTGGCGCGCTGCTGGTATGGCTCAGCAACACCCTCGGCGCCATCCTCCGCGGCACAGGCAATATGCGCGTGCCCTCCATCGCAATCGCCATCACTGCGCTCCTGCAAATTTGTCTCGGTGGCGTACTCGCGCTGGGGCTCGGCCCACTGCCATCGCTCGGCATGGTCGGCATTGCCATCGGCCACATTGTCGCTACGACGCTCGGCGTGGTGTTCCTGACGTGGTTTTTGCTGAGCGGTCGCAGCCGCTTGACGCTGCAACTGCGTGGCGTCCGTTTGAGACGGGATCTTTTCGGCGACATCCTCAAGGTGGGTGCACTTGCCCTGATCTCGCCGCTCCAGTCGGTACTGGCAGTAGTGATCTTCACCGGTTTCGTTGCACGGCTCGGCGTGCTGCCGCTGGCCGGCTATTCGATTGGTCAACGTCTGGAGTTTCTCTTGATCCCGATAGCCTTCGGCATCGGCGTCGCAGCCGTGCCGATGGTCGGCATGGCCATCGGGGCCGGCGACGTGGCGCGCGCGCGTCGGGTGGCCTGGAGCGCGGGCGCGTTGTCCGCGTTCAATCTGAGCATCATCGGCCTGACCGTGACGGTAATGCCGGATCTATGGGCGACACTCTTTTCGTCGGACCAGGCTGTATTGGATTACGCGCGACAATACCTGCGGCTGGTCGGGCCGGTCTTCCCGCTTTTCGGGCTGGGCTTGACCTTGTACTTCGCGGCCCAAGGATCGGGAAAATTACTCGGTCCCGTCCTTGCTGGTACCGTCCGCCTCATCGTCGTCGTGACGGGCGGCATGTGGCTGGCGCGCCAGGGCTTTGGCGCAGTGGCCTATTTCGGCCTCGTTGCGGCGGCGATGGCCAGCTACGGCATCGCCACTGCCGCAGCTGTGAAATTTGCGGCGTGGGGCGCAAGCACACCCGCTATGCCGCCTCGATGAGTGACAGCGTGGGTAGTCGGAGTTGCGGTCATCAAGTGACGCTTCATCACTTCCAGATAGCCGGCAATCTGCTCCTGTAACCGAGCGAGCGCCTTCCGTTCCCGACTCCTCAACGCCACATTGTTGAACGCGCCGATCGTAAGCCCCACCGCCACCGCATTTAGTCCGGCGACATAACGACGGATGAAGACTGAATCTTTCGGCGCCTTGACCCGCTCCGCACAACGCTCCCTGGCTTTTTGCCTCGTCCTGCTAACCTGCCACCGCGTTCTCAGCGCATGAATGGTTCGGGCGTTCTAGCGACGTAGTACTTTCGGATCTTCTTCGTCACCGGGCAGCGCATCGCGCTTCCAAGTTCCAAGTAGGCTACGTAGTTTGGCTGAGCCTGGAGGGTGCCCCAAGGTGGCGGCGAACGGCCATTCGCCATCCAACACGAACCAGTAATTTCCCCAACAATAATCGCGCTGCGGCACCGGCAATTTAGAGGGACTATTTTCGATAAAGCGCACTGACCTCACGTCACTTTTCCCAATGAAACTCGACTGATTGCGGCAACGAGATCAACGGCCGCCGACCAGTCTCGTACTCCGCTGCCCCCGGACACCATCCGGGTTCGACGAGCCTCGTGGCGCGGAGCATCCAAACCACCATCCCAATAGCGTGTGGGGAAAAAGCCGCTACAGCAAAGAACCTCGGGACCACGCCCCTGATCTACACTCTACCCCAAGACCCAAGATACCGGCGTCCAGCAATGCCGGCGTGAAGCAGCGCCGCCGCCCCCAGCCTTCATGACCACCACCCCCGCCCCCAGCACCCTTCGCCTCCCACCGGGCCCGTGGACAACGGTGTTCGAATGCCTGTGCTCACACTTTCCGCAGGTCACACCCGAGCAGTGGTCGCGGCGCTTCGAGGATGGTCGCGTACTGGATGCATCGCACCGGCCGCTGTCGGCCGACCACGCCTATCGCGTGGGCCTGACGGTGCATTACTTCCGCCAGGTCGACGACGAGCCGCGCATTCCGTTTACCGAAGCCTTGCTCCATGTCGACGAGCACATCGTGGTCGCCGACAAGCCGCACTTCCTGCCGGTCACACCTGCCGGGCGTTTCGTCGAACAGACGCTGCTCGCACGCCTGGTGGAAAGGCTGGGCAATCGCGACCTAGTGCCACTCCATCGCATCGACCGCGGCACAGCGGGGCTCGTGATGTTCTCCGCCAACCGTGCCACGCGCAGCGTCTACCAGGCATTGTTCCGCACGGGTAGCGTGCGCAAAGTGTATGAGGCGATTGCCACGCCATTGCCGGCGCTGGCGCTGCCGCATCGACGCGCATCACGCATCGTGCGAAGTGAGCCCTTCTTTCGCATGACCGAAGCACCGGGCCCGCCCAACGCGCAGACCTTGGTGGAAGCGATGGACGTGTTGAGCGTCGACCATGGTGCCGCGCGCGCGCGCTACCGGCTCCGGCTCGAAACGGGACGCAAGCATCAGCTCCGCGTACACATGGCGGCCCTCGGCGCAGCGATCGAAGGCGACACGCTTTATCCGGAGATTGATTCAAGCCTGCTACCACACCCGCGCGCGGCCGGCGATTGGCGCGCGCCCGCCGATGACTTCAGCCGTCCGCTGCGTCTGCTGGCGCGTGAGCTCAGTTTCGAAGATCCGATCAGCGGCTCCCATCGACATTTCGAAAGCCTTCTGCGACTCGAATAGCTTCAGCCGCACCTATGGCGGCTTGGTCATCGGCGAAGGAGGTTTCCGCGCTGTACGTCGGACTTAGCGCAGAGCCCCGTACGCCTCGAGCGCAGCGGCCACCGACGTCGCCAACTGTGAATATCCCGCCGCGTTGGGGTGAAAACCGTCCGACTTGAGTCCATCGTCACTCAGGATCCGAGGCAGCGCCTCGCCTTCGAGCGGCACGCCGTTCGCCGCGGCCACCTCCGTGTAGACGGGCGCGAGGTGGAGCCTGCCCAGGCTCGGCTGCGGCACGCCGACCAGCAGCACCTCGGCCCCGCTCGCGCGCACGAGCGCGATCATCCGCGTCAGGTTCTCCGTGAGCGCGCCGACCGGGCGCTTGCGCAACAGGTCGTTGGCGCCGTGGCAGAGGATTACCAGCGCCGGCCGATGACGCGCGAGTTCCGAGGGCAGGCGCTCGAGTCCCTTGGACGACAGTTCACCCGGCACGCCGGAGCGGGTCACCTCGCGCCCGATATGCGTGGCGAGCACCGCCGGATAGCTCTCATCCGCCTGAGCGCCGGAGCCGAAGGTCAGACTGTCACCGAAGGCGAGGACGCGCGCATCGGGTGCGAGTGCGCGCAGGGTCGGTGTCGGCCTCTCGCAGCCGACAAGCAGCAGGGCGGCAACGAAAGCACACCAGGTGACTATCGATGCGCGCCGTGTCATCGACGCAGGATGGCAAGCCAGCGCCAGACGTTCAACAGGCTCGCGGCCGAACTCGCGACGTAGGTCAGGGCCGCGGCGCGCAGGATACGCCGCGCATGCGGCAGGTCGTTCGGATAGAGATGTCCGCCCCGCTCCAGGAGCGGCAGCGCTCGCGCGAAGCTCGCGTCCCACTCCACCGGCAGTGTGAGCAGGTGGACCAAGGTGCCGAGCAGGGCGGCGGTCACCGCCAGGATGACGCACAGCAAGCCGACCTGCGGCGTGCGTGTCACCAGCACAAGCACCGGCGCGACCAGCAGCAGCAGCGCGCTGGCCCGTTCCGCACCCATGGCAAGGGACGCAAGCCGCTGGCGCCAGGCGAACAGGACCGAGCCCTCGGCGTGCTGGATCGCATGCCCGACCTCGTGCGCGGCGATGGTGACCGCGGCGAGCGAGCGACCGTCGTGGTGCAGGGGCAGCAGTCGCACGCTGCGCGCGCCCGGATCGTAGTGATCGCCGAGCGCGGTGGTCTCGACCGTGACCGTGCCCAAGTCGTGGCGGGCCAGCAGGTAACGGGCGAAGTCCGCGCCCGTGCCGCAGCGCGCGTAGCGCTCGGCGGGTTCACGGTAGGTCGCGAGCACGCGCCGCACCCACAGCTGCGGTCCGAGCAGCAGCGCGAGCAGGAGGGGAATCAACACGAGCGCCATCAGCTCGCTCAGCCCGCCCGCGCATGGATAGCTGGCGACGCGCGGCGAGCACGGCAGGGGACGTCACCGCCAGGCGGCGACAGTCCCGAGCGAAGCGAGGAATACGCGTTGCGCTTCAAGCGCAACGGGCACACGCCCGCCGCCGTGGTTCGCAGGAAACGAGGGTCTGGGCCTCTCACTTCCTGCCGGAAACGAACGAGCATCGTCCGGGACCGGGCTTCAGCGTTCAGGCTGTCCGGACTTCGTGGCACTACGGCGAGGGCGCTCCTGGAGTGTGAGACTGCGAGTCGCTTTCAGCGCCCTGCAGTGTCGCCTTGGCCGCCGCGAAGGGGCACTGTCCGGCCTTCGCCTGGCGCCGGTGTTCCGGTGCGATTTTCTTCGCCCAATCGGGACCGACGATCATCGGGTCGAGTGCGGTCCCGTACTCTCGATTCCACTGCCGCAGCAGCTGCGGGGCCGACGAAGCCGGCACCCAGCGCCGGAAGGCGGCGAAGGCGCGCACGAGCAGGCCGACAATTCGGCGCGAGACCCGCGACGGGCGTGGTTGACCGACCGTGTCGAGCAGATGGTCATCCGCGCAGCAGCGCAGGACGGTGTACCCGAGTCCCTTCAACGGCCCGGGAAAGAACCGCTTGCAGAAATCGTCACCCATCGCGGTCGCCAGCTGCGGGCCTTCGGGGGTGCGCTCGTACACGGTGTCTTCGTAATGCTCCATCCACGCTCGGAACGCGGCCTGTTCCTCGGGCACATCGACGCCCCAGCGACGACCGACTTCGCGCCAGAACAGGAACAGCGCCCTGGCCTCGCGTTCGTTCAAGACCTGGCAGCCGAGAATCTCGGGAATGCGCACCGGCTCGAAACACAGCCCGGAGAGCGTGTAACGGAAATCATCGGGCGGAATCTTGAAGCGCTCATGCATCGCGGCCAGCCGGTCGATCGTGGCGCCGGCGCGCCTGGTCTGCCAGCCGTCGCGATACAGGAATCCAAAGAACAGCAGCGTGTCATCCACGCGCTTGGTGGTCTCGTAGGTCTTGCCCCGGCCGCTCTGATGCAGAACCGGGGCGATGGTACGTATGGCGATCTGGCGCCAGTAAGCGACGGTGAACAAGGCGTCGTTGAAGAACGCATCCGCGAAGACGCGGCCCACCACCAGCTTCGCGATCTGGTGGAAGTCCGTTTCCGGATTCAATGCGCGAAGCTGGTCGTTGACGGCCCTTCGCGCCTTCAGCTCCTTCAAGGGGTTCGGCCACCAGCGCGCCCCCGGCCCGGTCTCCAGTGTGTCGCTGAGACTGTCGGCGATAACGATTTCGGTCGTGCTCACGGCTTCCTCGCCCGTTGATGTGAGGCTGGTTGCGTAATCTGCCGGTTCGGGACGAGGTAGTCCACAGACGCACCCGGACGACCCTCCGCGACAGGCAGCGTGTCGTTCTGGCCGAGCGAAATAGTGGTAGCCCTGTTCTTTCGCGGTGATGGCGCGCCTGCTCGAGGGGCCATGGGAACGAGGCCTCGGCGCAGTTCGCGTGGCGCGAGACATCGTCGTGCTCGGAGCTGGCTATTGCACTCGAAACGCTGCGGGAGCACGTAGGCTACGGACAGTCTCGAACCGCGGAGTACCGCGGCGCCATTCACGCGTCGTCCAACGCCGAATCCCCTGTGATGCACCTCTCGTTTGAAACGATGGTGCCTACCTGGTCCTTGCGGAGACAATCAGGGACCGGCCGGGGGCGGCATCCGACCCTCTGCCCCCGCCATCTCAATGAGCGCACGGCGGCTGCGAGCCACACGCCGGTCCAAACGGCATCGAACGGATCAACTGGACAGGGAGCTGCAATGAAGATTTCCGCAGGGTTGGCAGAGAGGTCGGGCAATAGTTCTCGGCGCCTGGCGCTGGTGGCCGCGCTGCTGGCGATATTGCATCCCTCGCAGGGCCACACGGCAGGCAGCTTCACGTCCACTGGCGGCGACTGGAAGTCCAGCGCCACCTGGGGCGGTCTCGGCGTCCCGGGTGCGGACGACACCGCCACCATCGCCGGTGGCACCATCATCAAGGAATTCAACGCGCAAGCCGGACTCGTGTCCGTCGAGGACACGCTCAGCCTCTTTCGGGATGCGACCCTCTCGACGCCGAGCCTGCAGATTCGCGGCTTTCATACGGCCACCGAGACCGTCTCCGGCTCCGTGAGCCTCGGCTCCGAGACCGCGGTCCTGAATGTGATCAGCCTGGGGGTCGGCAAAGATGGCGTGCTCGATCCCGACGACGGCGAGGCGTCCCTGTTGATCGAGTCTGGCACGGTCAACGCGGGACAGGCGCTCAAGGTCGGCGGCCTCAGCGTACGACCCAACGGTTACGTCTCGGTGCGAGGCGGCAAATCCGCCCTCAACGTCACCAACGGCAACTTCAGCATCGGCGGCGGGGTCGACGTGGTGAACGGCGGCGCGGTCCTCGCCGAGAACATCGGCATCTTCACCGGCGGGCATCTGCTGGTGGATGGCGCCAAGGTCAATAGCAGCGGCGTCAGTCTGCAAGGCGGAAGCCTCGCCATCGACAACGCGGGCGAGTTCGTCGCCTCTGGTTCCGCCACTGTGCAGGGTGGCGGGATCGCCATCCACAACTTGGGCAGTCGCCTGGAACTCGGCGACGATCTTTCGCTCACGTCGGCGCCCAATCCGGCTGGCCTGCCCAACCCGCCGGCGGGCAGCCTGGCGATGAGCCAGGGCGGCAATGCGCTCGTCCACGGCGCCCAGCTGACCATCGGCAATGGCGGCTCGCTGGAGATGATTGACACGGGCACCCTGTTGCTCGCGGTCGACGCCCGGCTCGTCATGGGCGGCGACCTCAACCGCGCGCGATTGAGCGTCGCGAACGGCGCCGGTCTGTTCGTCAAGAGTGTCACGGCCGGATTCGACAGTGACCTGTTGATCGACGGCGGCGCGCTCTCGGTCTCCGGCGACATCGTCGTGGGCGACTCGCGCAACGCGCGCGGCAGCCTGCTGCGGATCACCCACGGCGCGGCCGTTACGAGCGACGCCGGGTTCGTCGGTCGCACACGGCCGCGGGCCGGCAGCGGCATCATCGCGCGCGGGAACGGCGAAGTGAACATCGATGGCGTCGGTTCGACATGGACCATCGCCACCAGTCTCGACATCGGTTCGAGCGGTGGCCGTGATCGCAACGGCAATGTAGTCGAGCGCGGCGTTGTGTCGGTGAGCGACGGCGGTCTGCTGCGCGCGCGCGTGGTCAACCTGGGCGCGCCGCTGGATTCGGTGCCGCCGGCCGGCGCGCGCGACAGCGTCCTCGCCATCGGTGGTGCTGGCAACCAGCCCCTCGCACCCGGTCGCCTCGAGATTACTGATGGCATCCTCATCAACCGCTTCGGCACGTTGCGGTTCAACCATTTCGGCGACAACCACGAGTTCGATACCGGCGTGGAATCGGCGGCGTTTCGTGACGGCGTGCTCGAACACCGTAGCGGCACGACGCGTCTGACCGGGCCCCTGGCGCGCTTCACCGGCGCCATCGAGGTCAACGGCGGCTCGCTCTTCATCGACACCGATGCGGGCGCCACGACGACCACCGTCAACAACGGCGGACGCCTCGGCGGTCGCGGCAGTGTGGCGGGCGGTGTGCGCATCAATGACGGCGGCGCGCTCGTCGCCGCCCAGGACAACAATCCTCTGGGCATGAGCACGCTCACCCTGACCAGCGACGCACAGATCAACGTCTCCATAGCCGCGCTGACGCCTGTGCCACTGTTCGAGATCAGCGGCGACCTCATCCTGGACGGCACCCTGAACATCGACGCGGCGGACGACCTCGGACTCGGCATGTATCGCATCGCCAATTTCGGCGGCGCACTGACCAATCGCGGCCTCGCCATCGGTCAGACCAGTTCCCTCGAGCCGAACAAATTCTCCGTGTTCCTGGGCGCGCCCGGGCAGGTGAACGTGCTCTACACGGCGGATATCAGCGGCGCGCCGCGCCTGGGCAACGGCAACGGCAAGCTGCGCCTGGGCGGCGAAGGCTGGGCAGACGCCCAGGGCGCCCCGTCGCGCCTGTCGCGCGGTGACTTCGTCATCCTCACCGGCCCCGGGCGCGAACTGACGCTCGAGAACCGCGACGACGTCGATGAACTCGAGTTCGACGCCATCCAGTTCACGGAGGATGGCTTCACGCTGCGCGGTGCGCCGCTGCTGGTCACTGGCGGTCTGATGCAACTGCGGGTCGGCGACGGCACGCAGTCAGGCGCGGCGTTCACCGCCACTATCGACACGGCTCTGATCGGCGATGGCGTCATCACATTGCGTGATCGCGGCACGCTCGTCTACGCGGGTGACGGGAGCGAGTTCGTCGGCAGCTTCACCGTTGTTGAAGGACATCTCGCGCTGGAGGGGACGCTTGGCGGCCAGGTGCAGGTCATGCAAGGTGGAACCCTGAGCGGCGTAGGCGCGACCGCAACGCTCCAGAACGACGGCACGCTCGCGCCAGGCAATTCCCCCGGCATCTTGCACGTGCTCGAAGACTTCGTGCAGGGCGCGGATGGCCGGCTCGTCATCGAACTGGGCGGCCCGCCCGAATCGGGATTGTTCGATCAACTGGACATCGGTGCCAGTGCCATCCTCGACGGTACCTTGGAGATCAGGCTCGTGGACGGCTTTGCCCCCGAGGCCGGTATGCGCTTCGAGTTCCTGCGCGCCGCGCTCGTCGAAGGGACGTTCGCCAGCATCGTGATGCCCGTCGGGTCGCGCTTCGATCTCGAGTACCTGAGCGACCGTGTGGTACTGACGGCCAATGCGGCGGTGCCACTGCCCGCCAGCGGATGGGGCATGCTGACGGGCGTCGCAATGCTGGCGTTCCAGGCAGCCCGTCGCCCGCGGCGCAAGCCGTCGGGTGAAGACTGCCGCGTAAGATGAGCGCCGCCGCACCCTGAACCCGCCCCAGCAGCATGTTCAAGTTCCTCCGCGTCCTCGTCCTCGCATTCATTCTGGTCAACGTGGCACTGAGCGCGTGGCTCACTCGCGCCCGCACCACCGACTGGAACGAGCCGCTCGCGGTCGTGATCCATGTGCTGAACGGCGACGGCAGTACGGTCAGCCAGGAATACATCGAAACCCTGAAGGCCATGGACCGCGAGGCTCTGGATGCGCACTTCGAGGACATCGAGACGTTCTTCTCGCGCGAAGCCGCGCGCCATGGCCTCTCCTTGAGCGCACCGGTCGACGTGACCTTCGCCGAGCAGATCGACAGCTTGCCGCCGCTGCCGCCGTCGCAGGGCTCGGCGCTCTCCATCGGCCTGTGGAGTCTGAAGTTGCGCTACTGGGCGAGCCGCAACAACGACTATCCCTATCACCAGGACGTGCAGATGTATGTCCAGTACTTCGACCCGGCAGCCCACCCCGCGCTGGCCCATTCGCTCGGCCTGCAGAAGGGCATGATCGGCATCGTCAATGCGTTCGCGACCAAGTCGATGAAGGCACAGAACCACGTGGTCATCGCCCACGAACTTCTCCACACCCTCGGCGCCACCGACAAGTACGACCCCTCGAGCAACCAGCCGCTGTATCCGGACGGCTATGCCGAGCCTGACAAGGAGCCACGCTACCCGCAGCGGCAGGCGGAGATCATGGCGGGACGCATGGCCACCAGCGAGAACGCCTTCGAGGCGCCGCGCGGCCTGAAGCAGGTCGTCGTGGGGGACGCGACAGCGCGCGAAATCAAGTGGGGCGACTCGACCCGGTAGAAGGCGGGCGGGCTCCGCCCCGGGTTTGCGCGGGGTGCCGCTCCGGGCTCAGGTCCCGGACAATCGGCACCCGCTCCGCCGGCTGCCGACCTTGACACTGGACAGTCTATATTGTCTATTTTTGTTGACAACCACCCGCTTCCCCATCCACAGGCGCACCGACAGTCCGACAATGAACCGCTTCAGCGAGACCATCATGCGGACCTGGATCGGTCTGGGGACCCGCTTCCTGCCGTTCGCGGACGTGGCGACACGAGAGCTCCCCCTCTCGCGGTTGTTACGGCTATCGCTGTTCCAGGTGTCGGTCGGCATGGCCACGGTGCTGCTGGTGGGCACGCTGAACCGCGTGATGATCGTCGAGCTCGGCGTGCCGGCGTCCCTGGTGGCGGTGATGATCGCGTTGCCGCTGCTGTTCGCGCCCTTCCGGGCGCTGATCGGCTTCAAATCGGACACCCACCATTCCGCGCTCGGGTGGAAGCGTGTGCCGTTCATCTGGAAGGGCACGCTGATCCAGTTCGGGGGACTGGCGATCATGCCGTTCGCCCTGCTCGTCCTGTCCGGCGGCGGCCAGGCGGCCCAGGCGCCGGTCTGGGTCGGTCAGGTCGCGGCCGCGCTGGCCTTCCTGCTGGTCGGGGCCGGCCTGCACACGATACAGACGGCGGGACTTGCGCTCGCCACCGACCTCGTCGCCCCCGAGTCGCAGCCGAATGTCGTGGGCTTGATGTACGTGATGCTGCTGCTCGGGACGCTGGTCAGCGCGCTCGTGTTCGGCACCCTGCTCGAGGCGTTCAGCCCGGGCCGCCTGGTGCAGGTCATCCAGGGCGCGGCGGTGTGCACGGTGGCGTTGAACATCGCCGCGCTGTGGAAACAGGAGACCCGGCGCCCGCCGCGCGGGGCCGCGGCCGCCGAGCACCCGGGCTTCGCAGCCGCCTGGCGCGCCTACATCGACGGCGATCGCGCGGTGCGTCACCTGGTCGCCGTCGGGCTCGGCACGATGGCCTTCAGCATGCAGGACGTTTTGCTGGAGCCTTACGGGGGGGCCGTGTTGAACCTGACCGTCAGCGCGACCACGCGGCTCACGGCGACCCTCGCCTTTGGCGGGCTGATGGGCTTCGGTCTGGCGTCACGACTGCTGAGTCGTGGCGGCAATGCTTTCGTGATGACCGGCACCGGGGCCATGCTGGGTATACCCGCGTTCGCGGGCGTCATCGTCGCGGCACCTATGATGTCCCCACCGCTGTTCGGAGCCGCCGTGCTCCTGATTGGCTTCGCCGCCGGCCTTTTCAGCCATGGCACGCTGACCGCGGCCATGGGTCTCGCGCCGGCGGAACAGCGCGGACTGGCGCTCGGCGCCTGGGGCGCAGTCCAGGCCTCCGCGGCCGGGTTGGCGGTCGCCCTTGGCGGTGTCCTGCGTGACGTGGTGTCCGGACTGGCCGCCCGCGGCGGGCTGGCAGGTGGCGTGGGACAGGGGCCGGCGACCGGCTACATCGCGGTCTACATGCTGGAAATGTTGTTGCTACTGGCGACGCTGGTGGTACTGCTACCGCTCGTGCGGCGGGGTCGGACGCCGGCCGCGACTACCGGCGGCCCCGTAAGCGTCTAGCGCGTTCTTCCGCCGGGAGACCAGCTGCGCGCCCTCCAGGCTTCTTCAAGCTCTCTCCACAAGGCGCCGGGTCGGACTGTTGCAAGCCCGACCCGGCAAAGCGAGCACCAATCCCGCGCTATTTGGCGGGACTGGCGTTCGCTACCAGTGTTGCTGGCATTTCTGCCGCGTTGGCGGGTGCCATCGCGACTTTCTCCGACTTACCACCCTGCCAGTAGGCAGCGATCCAGTCGGTGTTGGCCAGGACGGCACCGTGCACGATCAGAGAAGTCGCGGCGACCGCACCCAGGAACAGGGGCAGTCCGACCGACGGATTGACCACGCACCAAATTTCTTTTTGGTTCATGACGGCTCCTCCTCAGTGCAGCCAGGGTGAATAGATGTACGCCAGCAGGTGCGCGAACACAGCGATCGCGCCAAATACGCGCGAGCCATCGATGAGGTGCTTGTGAAGCTCCTCGGACTCCGCCAGCGTCAGGCCGGTGGGCCAGACGCGATTCGGATCGTTCAAGTCAGCCATAACGCTGTCTCCAGAAGTTTTCCCTAAGGTCCGTGCTGTACCCGCACGAGGGTTGGCCCGCTGTCCACGGACGCAGGTTCCGGGCAGGTTTGGGCGCTCATGTAAGGTAAAACTTACATATGTCTATGTCAATTTGTCGTTACTACATGCCGACTAGACAAATTGACCCAGCGCAAGCGCTGGTGCGACAGCGCCACGTCCGCCGGCGGGCAGTGAAAGACCATTCTCTGAAGGGCTGGACTGTAGATTCCCCCCGCGCAGGGTCTCGCCGAGAAGGCGCCAGCGCGGGGGCAGAGGGGGCAGGCGGCGCGGTGTTGCGCCGCCGAGAGGATTTTCAGCGTTTGCTCTTCACCACCAGCGGCAGGCCGAGCATCGAGGAGAACGTCCATTTCTTGCTCAGCAGGGGCAGGCCGAGCAGCGAAGAGAAGGGTGCTGCATTGGCGCCACGCTTGAAGTTGACGCTGAACAGCGTGCGCGAACGTTCGCCCTCCTTCATCACCATGGGCAGCTGCCAGAACCCGGAGAACGTCGTGCCGCTCTTGGCCAGCACCGGCAGATTGAGCGCCGACGACAGCGGGGTCGCCTCGTCCCAGGTGGGCCCGGCTTCGTGCTGCTCGGGAACGCCCGAGGCAACCGGCCCGGGAGCATCCATCAAGCGGGTCACCACCAAGCCGGTGCCGAAGGGTGCACGCATGGAGAGGACGGTGAGGCCACGCTGCACGCAGGCTGCATAGGCTTTCGCATAGCCTTTCAAGACATAACCGGCGCGGATGGCGGCCGCGATATCTTCAAGCGACTGCGCAGGCTCGGACGGCGCTACAAGGTTGATGAGGTCGGTACCGAAGCCCTTGAGCACCAGGGCGTCCACCGCCTGCTGCGCCTTGGCCTCGGAGTCATACACTCGAACGATCGTTTGAGACATGAGGGCTTCCTTTGTGTGCCACTTAGATACGGTGGAGACGCTCGGACGGATCGCCCTTGCGCCGATTGGAGGCTCAGGAAATGTTATACCCGGCCCCCGGATGTTGTATATCCGACGACATGGGCTGCGGCATGCCCCGATCACTCGGGGAGATCGCTTGTGCCTAGCATAGACTCGAGCGCCATCGGCCCCCATCAGCCATGGGCGCACCCACCTGTCAGAGCGACTACCCCCTCCGGCACCGAGCGCCTCCGACGCGAGTTTCATGATGTGTGCCGTGGATGGCTGACCGGCGGGTCGTGACGCAGTCCGGTGCATTGAACGTCGCTTCATCCATCACCGGATGGCAGAGCTTCAGGCATGCGCCTGACGCTGAATGCGTGCCATGACGGGACCGATGCGGGACGGCCAAGCCGAGGGGAACAGACGCTTGACCGCGGGCGCTCCTCGAGTTGAGGATTCGCGGACACATCCAGCGGGGTGTCCCACATGCCATCTATCCAGGCGAGCCTGCCCATAGTCCTGCTCGGCCTCTCGGGTTCGCTCGGTATCTATCTCGGTTACCAGTACCTGAAGCGGCGGCGCAATCGGCCGACGCTGATCGCCGTTCACATCCTGCCGGGGCTCGCCGCGCTCGAGATCGTGGCGATGATGCTGCGGGGTGCGCCGGATGGCACGGTCGCACCCAGCAGGACCCTTGCCGAGAATGCGGCGCTGCTGCTCGTCATCGCGCTGATGATCGGTCTGCTGACGCCGATGGTCGCCCGTGATCGGCCCCGCGTGGTCGGCACGTTCGCACTGAGCGCGCATGCGCTGTTCGCCGCGACCGCCTTCGTGTTGCTGTTCGCCTGGGTTACCTAGAGCGAGAGGTCCAGCCGACGCCCGAGCGCGCCGAGCGGGGCAAACGCGGAATGCCAGGCAGGATGCCGTCACGGAGGCGCTACGATGCGAGAGGATAACGGAGGAAAGGAGCTGCCCATGCCCGAGTTACGTCACCTGCCCGCCACGGCGTCCATGGCAGAGGTACTGGAGATCATCGCGGCGGATGGCGCGGTGATCGTCGATGACCTCATCACCCCGGCCTTGCTGGATCGTGTCCTAACGGAAATCATGCCCTACGTCGACGCGACTCCACCCGGACGCGACGCGTTCACCGGCTTTCTGACGACGCGCACAGGCGCCCTCGTCGCGCGCTCACCGGCCTGTCGCGAGCTGGTGCAGGACCCGCTCGTGACCGGCGTGACCGAAGCCTTCCTGGCCCCCTACTGCGACTGCTACCAGTTGCACCTCACCCAGGTCATTCGCATCAAGCCCGGTCAGCCGGCGCAGACTCTGCACCGCGACCGGCTTGCCTGGGGCGGTTTTCTGCAGCGCGCGATCGAGCCGCAGCTGAACACCATCTGGGCGATCACGGACTTCACGCGGGAGAACGGCGCCACCCGCGTCGCGCCGGGCAGCCAGCTGTGGGACGACGCGCGCCATGCCGAGGATCATGAACTGACTTTCGCCGAGATGAAGGCCGGCTCGGTGATCCTCTACACCGGCTCAGTGATCCACTCGGGCGGCGCGAACCAGTCCGACGCCGACCGCATCGGCATCAACATCACCTATTCCCTCGGCTGGCTCAGACAGGAGGAGAACCAGTACCTCTCCTGTCCGCCGGAGATCGCCGCGACACTGTCACCGGAATTGCAGCGCCTCATCGGCTACGCCATGGGCAGCTATGCCCTTGGCTACTTCACGCCGCCTCTCGCCCCGGGGCAAGGGCCGGAAATCGTGCCGCCGGAGGCGCTGTTCTCCGACGAGGTGACGAACTGGGGCGAGGATCTCTACGCGAAGCTTGCGACGCGCGCCGGGCTGGACTAGCGGCCCAGCGACGGCACGCCGCGACGCCGTCAGTTGCCCGCTTGCGCGAGCAGCCGGTCGGCGTTGCGCGCCGCGGATTCGGCAAGCTCGGCCACGCGCCCGAGCGCGCGTTGGACTTGCGTGTCGTCCGCGTAGCGCGCGAGTCCGCTCGTGATGTTGAGCCGTGTGCTCTCCAGCCAGTCGGCCATGGCAGGGTCAGCCGCGTTCGCGACGTTGGTATGCAGCATGCCGCGGTAGGCGCGCACCCAGTCGCTCGGCTCGTTCAAAGTGGGCGTTGCCACGCACAGGCGGTTCTTCTCCACGTCGTCGGCGCGCGTGGCTTCGACGACGGCGATGGTCGCCGACGAAAAACAGGTGAAGCCACCGACCAGGCCCTGCAGGGTGATGCGTCCCGGCTCGTAGATGGTGCGCGCCGGACGGGCAAGAAAGCCGCTCGCCGAGCAGTCGACGCACACCTGGCGCGGGTCGTTGGGGATATCGCCGTGCTCTAGTTCTATGCGCTTGCTGCTCAAGCGACGTATGCGGCCAAGACGCACGACCTGCTCGATGGACTCCAGCGCCTCGCACTCGGCCGCGCTCAAGATCGCGCCGCGGAACATGGTCGGCGTGACGGACCTGTCGAAACGCCGCACGAGGCCCGCGGCTTCGAGTTGCTGGTAGAGGCTGTCGATGCTCGCCGCCTCGGCCAGTATCTCCACCGCCTGCGCGAAAACCTCGAGCGTGCCGCCGACCAGTCCGAGCGGCTGGAAGCAGGTGCGCGGCAGCACCCAGGAGTCGCGTGGACGGATCCAGCGGATCCGATCCGGCTGCACGCCGTTCTGCAGCAACCAGTAGCAGGCGTCCATCGCGGTCTTGCCGCCGCCCAGGATGGTGTAGCCGCTCGGCGCTTCCTCGAGCGTGGCGAGGTCGCCGACAGGCATGAAGCGCACATCCGCATCGAAGGCGAAACCCGGCGTGTGGGTCGCGGGCACCGACACTTCGAGATACGTGGTATCCACCACCCTGCGCCGCACCCGCACGCAGGTGCGCTCACCGGTCAGGCGCGAACGGAACACGTGCTCACCGCTGAAGTCGCCTAGATAGTCGCAGAGTCCGTGGTAACGCACTCGGCCCGAAGGCAGCAGCACTTCGTCCAGCACCTTGCGAAAGTAGCCGCAGATCTCTGCCCCGCTGGCGCGCTCGTAGAGACCGGCGTCCGAGCCATGGGTGTCGATGGCATCGTTGCCGAGGGGCCGCGAATCGACGCCGTAGGTCGCCGACGGCTGGTGCAGGCGTACGAAGGGATAGGCGTCGTGCCAGTGGCCGCCGGGCGCGTGTCGGCGATCGACCATCACCACGTCGGCGTCGCAGTGGCTGAGCAGCGCATCGGTGAAGGCCATGCCGGCGGCGCCCGCGCCGACGACGAGGTAATCAGTGTCTATGGTGTTCATCGCGCCCAGGTCTCCCGCAATGGCCTGCCATTGTGCCAGCTCGGCGCGCCTCTGCGCGGCCTGCGGTGTCGCTCGAGGACATTGCGGGGCCGGGCCGTCCCGCTTCAGCGTGCGGAGCCTCGCCGCACCGGCGCCTTCACGTCCTCGCGTCGCGCCGGCAGCACTGGCTGATGCTCGCGCGCGGCGCTCAGGATGATCGAAGTCGCGGTCTCTGCCATCACACAGAATCGGCTCACCACCGAGTCCAGATGCGCGACGTCTATCACCGCGATTTCCAGCACCCAGCTGTCCTCGCCTGTGACGTTCCAGGCGTTGATGCATTCGGGCGTCTGCCTGACGGCTTTCACCACCCGCGCATAGTCCGCGCGACCGATGCGGATCAGCGCGCGTATCCCGTAGCGCAGCTTCGCCAGGTCGACAGTGGCGTGGTAGCCGGTGATGACACCGGCGGACTCGAGCTTGCGCACGCGTTCGGTGACTGCCGGCTGGCTCAGATGCACGCGACGACCCAGTTCGGCCATCGTCAAACGTGCATCGGCCTGGAGTTCAGCGAGAATGCGGGTATCGTAGGCGTCGAATTCGAGATTCAAGGCGAGTCCTTCGTGTCTCCTTAAGATAGAAGGCATTCTGGCTCAACCACGTTCAGCGGGCCATGGCGGAGCGCGGCGCGGCCTCTTAGCATCTGCCGTCATGAACACCACCCCTACGCAAGCGCGCCAACTGCTCCCGCCGCTCGTGCTCGCCTGCCTCCTCGCCACCTGGCTGGTGTGGGGCTCGACCTATCTCGCGATCAAGTTCGCTCTGTCGAGCCTGCCTCCGTTCTTCCAGATGGGCACCCGCTTCCTGTTCGCGGGCGCGCTCATGATGGCCTGGATGCGTTGGCGTGGCAGACCGTGGCCCAGTCCGGTCGAGTGGCGCAACGCGGCGCTGGTCGGTGGACTCATGCTGGGCGGGGGCGTGACCGGCGCGGCCTACGCGGAGCAGAGCGTGGCATCAGGACTCGTGGTCGCGTTCATCGCGGTCTGTCCGTTGCTCATCACGGCGCTGAACTACCTGTGGGGTGTTCGTCCGAGTCCACTCGAGACCGCTGGCATCTTCGTCGGCCTGGTCGGGGTCGTTATCCTGACGAGTGGCGACGGCTTCAGCAGTTCGCCGGCGGGCCTGGTCGCAATGCTAATCGCCTGTGCCGCGTGGTCCCTCGGCAGCGTGCTCAGCCAGCGCGCGACCCCTCTTGCGCCCGGCGCCATGGGCTACGCGAGCGAGATGGTGTGCGGCGGCGTCCTGCTCCTGGCGGTGTCCGCTGTGACCGGCGAGACGCCCCGCTGGCCGCCCGAGGCGATCGCGGTAGCGGCCTGGTGCTACCTGGTCGTGGCCGGCTCCCTGGTTGGTTTCAGTGCCTACATGTACCTGCTCGGCCATGCGAGCGCGGCGCTCGCGTCGAGCTACACGTACGTCAACCCGGTAATCGCGCTCCTGCTCGGCGTCGCGCTGGCGGATGAAGTGGTCAGCAACCGGGAATGGAGCGCCACCGGTGTCGTGCTGCTCGGCGTGGTGCTGATGCTGGCAGGGGCTCGCTGCAGCGTGCGCCGGGTCGGCTGACGCGCGGCACGGGGGCATCGTTGCCGAGGGGCCGCGAATCGACGCCGTACGTCGCCGACGGCTGGTGCAGGCGTACGAAGGGATAGGCGTCGTGCCAGTGGCCGCCGGGCGCGTGTCGGCGATCGACCATCACCACGTCGGCGTCGCAGTGACTGAGCAGCGCATCGGTGAAGGCCATGCCGGCGGCGCCCGCGCCGACGACCAGGTAATCCGTATCGATGGTGTGCATGACATTCACCCCTGAGCTTTCGGCGCCATTCTCTCAGTCAGGGCGACTACCTGCGCAGCTTCAACTTGGTCCGCATGAAGTCGAGCCGGTTGCTGAGCGTCACATCCTTGTTCTGTGGGCAGCCGAGCCCGACATAGGCGTCGTCGCCGCCGAGCTTCACGTACTCCTGGTAGGCGAGGAGATCGGTGATGCGATGCTGGAGCTTGTCGTCCATGTACGGATTCAGGCCGCGCTGTTCGAGTTCCTTGAGCAGCTTGTCGCCGCCCAGCTGCTCGTAATAGCGCTGCTCGAAGCTGAGCTTGGAAGGGTCGATGCCGCGTCGCCGCAGGTCCGCATCACCATTCGCCGCGATGTAGTTCTCGATCCTCTCAAGGAAATCGACGCGCACGGTATCGTTCATCAGCACGCGTTCCTTGGTCTTCGCATGGATGACGTACAGGTCCGCGCCCACGGACGCCGCCTTCTCCTGGGCCTTGGGGTCGTTCAGCAGGCGCGCCTTGCGCGCTTGCTCACGCACATTGCGCACTTCGATCCAGCGCTTGTCGATCGCGGGGATGGTGTCCGGGTCCGGCTTGAACTTGTCCCGGCCGAGCGCTTCGATCACCTCGTTGATGTCGTTGAGCGTCGCCTGGCACGGCGTCTTCTTGCGCAGGATGTCAAGCAAGCGCGCTGGGTTTTCCGCGCGGAGCGTCTCGAACTCGCTGTTCGGCCAGCCGAGCTCGGTGAAGAGCTTCTTCGCATCGCCGAGCTTCTTGATTTCATCGAGCACGCCAGGCTTGTCCAGGACGGCCTGGATGGCGGCATCGATGGCTCCGTCCACCGCGGCCGGCTTGGCGTCCAGCACCTGGTGGAACTCGTAGGCGTAGGCATCGGCGATCTCGGCCTTGGTGAGCTTGGCAGCCGCCTTCTTCAGGAACAGGATGGAACGCCGCGTGATCTCGAGGTTCTCCTCGTCGACCGCGGTACCGGCCTGGGGGTCGATGGCCGCCATGTCCTGGGTGGACTTGCGCATGGCGCGCACGACCTCGTCGGCGTCCATCGCCTGGATCTGCTGCTGCATCTGCGGCGAGAACGGTTTCCTGGCCTCGGCGCCGACGAGCAACGCGTTGTTGCCGAACATGCGCCGACTGGCCTCGAAGGCCTTGCGCGACGGCAGCGCGTTGCCGGCATCGATCGGCACCAGGCTGGCGCTGCCGTCGCTGTTGTCTCTCACCAGCAGGTTGCTCGCCTGGCGGTCCATCTGCAGCGTGGCGAAATCCAGCAGCGCGATCTTCTCGATGTCCTCTGCGCGGACCTTGGAGAGAAAGGTCGGATCGTCGTCGATCTTGGCCTGCATGTTGCCATCGGACTTGACGAAGTTCTGGATGGCGCCGACGCGCGCGCTCTTGCCGCCGTTACGCTCCGTAGCGACGTTCGGGCTGTCGACCTTGACCAGGGTGGTGGTCGACACCCCGCAGTCGAGTCCCAGGGTGTTCTTGAAGGCCTCGTTGATCGAACTCAGCATCACTTCCCGTGGCGCGCCGCCGCCCTTCTTCCAGCCGTAGCCCGCATCGAACTCGCCGTCAGCGGGCTTGAAGATGTAGCCCTTCTCGCCGGTCGTGGGATCGCTCAGGAAGAACGACTCGGACGCGCCGCTCTCGCCCACGCCGAGCTTCCGGCTGCCGCCGGCCTCGACCATCATGCGCGCCCGTACCCGGCTGACCGTCGCCTCCTCCTCCACCGTCTTTGCTTCACCGGGCAGCTTGCTGGCCTCGTCCTTGAGCGCGCGCATCGCGCGCAGCTTGCGCACCTGTTCCAGGGCGCCCCGCGCGGCATCGCGCTTGGTGGTGGTGACGTCGTCCGGCTTGAAGCTCTTGCCCTTCGACTGCGCTTCGTTCGCGCGGCGCTCGAAGTCGTCCAGGTAGGCCCTGGCCGCATTATCGAGCGCCTGCAGGTTCTTCTCGTCCGAAGATTGCTCGACCTGCGCCAGCCCCTTCAGCACGGCCTTGAACAGGGGACCATTGCCGCCGATGGTGCGGTGGGTCGATTTCTGCAGCGCCTTGGTACCGCCCGAGGGAAACAGCTTCTTTTCCTCGTCACCGAATCTCTGCGCGAGGCTGGTGATGACTTTCTTCGAGGCTTCCACCCGTTCCTTGCGCCCCGACTGCGCGGTGATCGGCGGCGTGAGCGGTGCATTGTCGCGCGGCCGCACGGGCGTCGACGGTGTCTGCACCGGCGGCGGGTCGTTGCGGGAACGCTCGCGGAAGCGCTGTTCCTCGAAGTCGAGCTTGCGCTGCATGCGCGAGTCCGGCGGTACCGGGTCCCGCACGGTTTCGACCGGCTGCGTCACGCCCTGCAGCTGGCGTTGGCGGTAACGTCGCTCCTCCGACGCGAGGATGCGCGCCATGCGCGGATCGGTGCTGCCCTTGCTCTGGGCGACGGTGAACAGGACTTCGCCCACGCTGGTACGGCGGCGCGGCGTCTGCGGGTCCATCTGCTCGGGAGGAGTCGACATGAACGTGGTTCTCGAATTCGTGGAGTGTGGTTCGCAAGTGTGGTGCGTGGCTGCACGCTTCGCGCGCGGACCATCCCTCGTCCTGCCAGAGCCACGCGACGGTAATCCGGGGCGTCGCATCGCGCAAGGATGGACGCCAGCCGTCGAGCACCTCGCTGGCTGGACAGAGGCCGCGCCCGTGACTCGAACCGTGCGACACTAGCTGCGAACGGCGCCATGCGCCGTCAAGGGCGCTGTATTCGCATCCACTGGCGAGCACCCATGACCCATCTTCGCGCCGTCCTTCTGATCGTCGCCTGCAACCTGATGTGGAGCATCTCGGGCGTCGTCACGCGCCAGCTCGAGAGCGCCTCGGGCTTCGAAGTCGCGTTCTGGCGCAATGTCTTCACGGTGTCCACGCTGCTGCCCCTGCTCGCATGGCTGCGTGGACCCGCCACGGTGGGACGCGCGGTGCTGAACGGCACCCTGGTGATGTGGGCTTCGGCGGCGTGCTGGGGCATCATGTTCACGGCTTTCATGGTCGCCTTGACGATGACCACGGTGGCGAACGTGATGGTCACCCTCGCGCTGACACCACTCCTGACCGCGCTGGTCGCGCGACTGGCCCTGGGGCATCGACTCGCGCCGCACACCGTCTTCGCCATCCTGCTCGCCGCGAGCGGCATGCTGTGGATGTACGGCCGGGAGCTCGCCGGTGCCGAACAAGCGCAGCTGCTCGGGATCGCCGTGGCGGCCGCCGTCCCGGTGTGCGCGGCCATCAACTGGACCCTGCTGCAATACGCAGGCAGGGCGGCGCACGCACGCGCACCGGACATGCTGACCGCCATCCTGCTCGGCGCCGCGCTTGCGGCGCTCGCCAACCTGCCGCTTGCCTTGCCGCTGCGTGCGACGCTCACCGATCTCGGCTGGCTCGCGCTGCTCGGCGCCGTGCAGCTCGCCCTGCCCTGCGTGCTGGCGGTATACGTGGCACGCGTCCTGCCCGCGCCGGAGCTCGCGCTGTTCGGTTTGCTCGAAGTCCTGCTCGGCATCACCTGGGCATGGCTCTTCGCCGGAGAAGCGCCATCCGACGCCGTGCTTGGCGGCGGCGCGCTGGTCGTCACCGCCCTGCTGCTGAACGAGGCGTTCACACTGGCGACGGGGCGTGGGGTCAGCGCCCCTGGCGAGCGAACGGGCTAGGACCTCGTGCCGTGGCGCGCGCGTCCTATACTCGACGACACACCCTATCCACCAGCCGCGGGAGCACTGCATGAAAATCGGCGTCGTCTATCCCCAGATCGAACTCAACGGCGACCCGGAGGCGGCGCGCCGCATCGGGCTCGCGGCAGAAGCGCTCGGCTACGATCACTTGCTCGCCTACGACCACGTACTCGGCGCGACGCATGATCGCGAACCCAAGCTGTGGGGACCCTACACGGACCGCGACCCGTTCCACGAACCCTTCATTCTGTTCGCCTACCTGGCCGGCATGACCAAGCGCCTGGAGTTCGCCACCGGCGTCATCATCCTGCCGCAGCGCCAGACCGCGCTGGTCGCGAAGCAGGTGGCCGATCTCGATCTGCTGTCCGGCGAGCGGCTGCGCTTCGGCATCGGTGTCGGCTGGAACTACGTCGAGTACCAGGCTCTCGGCCAGGACTTCAGCAAGCGGGGCGCGCGCGCCGATGAGCAGATCGCGCTGCTGCGCCGCTACTGGAGCGAAGACCTGGTGAGCTTCCAGGGACGCTTCGACACGGTCGATCGCGCCAACATCCTGCCGCTGCCACGCCGCCGCATCCCCATCTGGGTCGGCGGCTTCGAGGAGCCCGCGTTCAAGCGCGGCGGTCGGCTCGGCGACGGCTTCATCTTCGCCGGCGCCGAGCCGCTCGCTCACCTGGCGCGGGTCAAGCATCACCTGGCCGAGGCGGGACGCGGGACGGCGGACTTCGGTCTCGACTTCATCACCAACACCGCGCGTTCGGTGGACGAGGCGGTGCGCGCGGTGGAGACCTGGCGCGAGGCGGGCGGCACGCATGCCTCGGTATGCACCATGGGCATGGGCTTCAAGACCGTGGACGCCCACCTGGACTTCATGGCCGAGGTGAAGGCGCGCCTCGCGCGCTGAGTGCGGCTCGTGCGGCCTCACCAGGCCGCTTCGAGCACCTCGATCACGTCCTCCACCGAGGTCACGGGACGCGGGTTGGTCGCCACCACCAGGTCTTCGAGCGCGTCGTGCGCGATGGCGGCGAAGTCCTCGCGCGTGACGCCGACGTCGCGCAGGCGCGTGGGCAGCCCGAGATCGCGCACCAGCTGCGCCACCGCCTCGCGGCCGGCGGCGCTCGCCTCGGCCAGGCTCGCGTCCCGCATGTCGCGACCCATCAGGCGCGCGATCCAGGCCTGGCGATCGCCGACGTGCGCCTGGTTGTAGGCCATCACGGCCGGCATCATCACGCAGGAGGTGTGGCCATGCGGCACGTCGTTGCGCGCACCGAGCTGGTGACCGATGCCGTGAGAGAGGCCCACCGTGACGTTCGCCAGTCCGCACACCGACATCCACGCGGCGAGCTGCGCCTCGGTGCGCGCGTCCAGATCCTCCGGCGCGGCGTGGCAGTCGCGCAGCCGCACGTTCAGGATCTCGAGCGCGCGCGCCGCGAGGGCGTCGGTGAAGGGATGGGCGCTGGTCGAGCACAGCGCCTCGATGCAGTGATCGACCGAGCGCATGCCGGTCGAGAGCCAGAGCCACAACGGGGTCGCGAGGGTCAGTTCGGCGTCGAGGAACACCGCCTTCGCCGTGAGCTTGGCGTCCACGTAGAGATCCTTCACCTTGCGACGCTCGTCGGTGATGCCGGCGAAGTGGGTGAATTCGCCGCCAGACAGCGTGGTCGAGACCGCGACCATGGGCAGCGCCGTACCGCGCACCGGCGGCACCTCGACGCTCGAGGGATAGCTGAAGCGCACGCGCTGGCGATCGAAGTCCTCGTGTCGACGCACGTCTTCCGCGAGCGCCACCAGCACCGCCTTGGCGGTATCGTTCGGCGTGCCGCCCCCGAAGGACACTATGCCGTCGGCGCCGAGTTCGCGCGCGGCGGCCGCAGCGCGCAGCACCGAGCCGCGATGCACATGCTGCACGGTCTCGTGGAACACGCCCGCGATGCGGCCATCGGCGGCCGCGCGCACGCGCTCGACCAGCGGCGTGCGCGTCGCGAGCGTCGTGCCGGTAATCAGGAGCGCGCGCGTGATGCCGAGGCTGGCGAGTGTCGCGCCGAGCGCAGCGCTCGCTCCCGCGCCGTAGTGCACGTGCTCCATCGGCAGCAGCACGAAGTCACCGCGCAGGGAACGGTTGGCGAAGCTGGACATGGCGAGTTCTCCCCTGGTGCCGCGCGCCGGCCGTCTGGACGTCTTCGCCGGCTGCGCGTCACTCCTTCTGCAGCGCCGCCACCTCGGCGGCATGCTTGGCCTGCATCGCTTCGATCGCCGCCTGCTGCTCCTGCTTCAAGCGCTCGCGCAGCTTGCGTGCGTGGGCGACCGCGTTCAGCGTGCCGCGCGCCTGTCCCTGGAACTCCGGCATCACGTACTTGGCGATGAGTTCGTAGCTGCGCCTGGTGGCGGCGGTGTTGGCCCATTCGTGGGCCAGCAGCAGGAAAGTGCCGAACCCGCCGTTGGACTGCGCCAACAGGCGCTCGATCTGCTGCTTGCAGTCATCCGGCGTTCCGATCACGCCGGTGCCGGATTCGCTCACGTAGTCGATCATCTCGCCGACCTGGTTGCCGGTGAGGTTCATCTGCGGCAGGCCGGCCACGGTCTGGAAGTAGCGGAACCACGAGGCGATGCCGTATTCCACATCGCGGCGCGCCTGCTCGCGCGTCTCCGCGCAATGCATCATGCCGACCAGCCGCCACTTGGCACGGTCAGCGACCTTGCCGAACTGCGCGGCGCGCTGCTCCATCACGTTCCAGTGCAGACCGAGCGCGTCGAAGCCCGCGGCCTGGGTCGCGCCCAGCGACAGCAGGCCGACGCCATGTTTGCCCGCCAGCCGCGGCCCCGAGGGCGAGACCACCGCGGCGACGGCGCAGTCAAACAGCGGGTTCGAATAGGGACGCAGATGCAGCTGCGCTTCACGCAGATCCCAGCGACTGTTGCGGAAGGTCAGCGGCTCCTCGCTGGTGAGCAGGTGCATGATGATGTCGAAGCCCTGCTCGAGCAGATCGCGCGTCTCGCTCTGCTCGATGCCGATCATCGCGGCGTCGGTCGGCAGTGACCCGGGGCCGGCGCCGAACATCACGCGTCCATGGGTCATGTGGTCCAGCTGCACGAGGCGTTCCGCGACCCACAGCGGGTTGTGATAGCCGACGCTGATGACGCCGGTGCCGAGCCGGATATGACGCGTGCGCTCGGCGGCGGCCGCGATGAAGATCTCTGGCGAAGCGATGATCTCGCTGCCGGCCGAATGATGCTCACCCACCCAGGCCTCGTCGTAGCCGAGCTGGTCGAGATGCGTGACGAGTTCCAGGTCGCGCTGGATGGCCAGCGTAGGATTCTCACCGGCGCGGTGAAAGGGTGCGAGAAAGATGCCGAAACCCAGGCGACTGCTCATGAAGCGTCCTCTTGCTTGAAGCGCGGAGTATAGCCCCACGTTGCATCACTGGCATTCGCGCGCCGTCGGGATGTTACGCGAGCCTGCACGGCGCCAGCGGACAGCCCGCACCCCGGGAGAAACTCAGGATTCCGAGCCGATCAGCTTGGTGAAGAAGCTCTCCAGCGCGTTGAAGTCGTTCACCGCGAGCTTCCAGCGCCGGTTCCACGCATCCTCGCTGCGATCCATCGGCACCGGCTCCTTCTTGGAGTTCGAGGACGGCATCGCCATCAGCACCACCTGCTCGAGGTCGAACAGGTTCTTCTTCGCGTCGCGGATGTAGGTGCGGATCGAGGTCGCGAGCTGGGGCTCGGCTATCGGCTGCAGGGTGTCGATCGCGACCTGCATGGCGCTGGTCAGCTGCCCGATCTTTACCAGGCGGGACTGCAGATCGGTGAGCTTGAACTTGGTGAAGTCCATCTCGTCCAGCCGCTTCTTGCACTCGGCGGCCATCTTCGGCGCGTCGATCACGGTGCTGCGATGGCGCTTCAGCCGCGCGCTGTGATCGGCAAACGGCGTCATGATCTGCTTGTCCGCCGCATCGATGAACTTGTCGACGGCCTTTTCCCGCTCGACCGCCGCCTTGTCCTTGCTCCTGGCCGCGGCGGCCGCTTCCTTCGCGAGCTTGTCCTGGTAGGTCTTCCAGGACGCCAGGAGCGCGTCTATCGGCTTGACGGCGTCGAACAGTCCATCGGCGGCGGCCTTGTGCACGGCGTCGATGGCCGTGCCGATGGACGCGCCCTTCACGGCGCCACCCGGTATGTCGTGGCGCTTGCGTAAGTCCTGCCAGTCCTTCTTGGTCGGCAGATCGGGACCTTGGGCCATGGGGCGAACTCCTGGTGGCTTGCCATGCTGGTCCGATCCTGCCGCGAGCCACACGGCGCCGGCAAGGGTCCGCGGGCGCGCCAACGGCGCGATCGCGGCCCGGGCCGCCCTAGGGCAGCGGCCGGCCGATCACCACTTGGGCGGCGGCGCCCAGTACTTCTTCATCGCAACGACTTTCTTCTCGATGCGATCGAGCCCCTGCTCCATGGCTTCGCACGCCGTCTTGTACTCCTTCTCGCCGTGGTTGCGGCCGTCCTTGATCCAGTCCTTCACCGCCTTCTCGTAGTCCGAGTGGCTGGACTCGATGGCCTTGGCGAAACCTTCGAACTTCTCGAAGTCCTTGGTGTAGGCCTGGATCGCGGCGCTCAGCGCCTTCGCGGATTTCTCCAGGTCGTCCTCCATCTTCTCCAGGTTGTCGACATTGCTGCCGAAGGCAACCAGGTTCGGCAACTCCTTCTTGACCGCGTCCGTCATCTTCTTCATCGATGACATGAGGCCTGCTGCCTTGATGAACTCCGAAGACAATGCCATCGCCTGCTTCCTCTGTGGTCGTGATGTGCTTGGGAGTGGAGAGCATAAGCGCTCGCGCGCGGCGGGGGAACGCGCCGCCGATGGCGGCGGCCATCTTTGTCGTGGCCCCCTGACGCGTAAGCACACTATGCTTGCGCCTCGTGCCCCGTGAGGCGCGGCCGCCGGGCAACGAGCACTCACCGAAGCCATCGTCATGACGTCGTCATCGTCAATCACCGCTCCAGGCGACAGCGCCGTGGTCGCACGCCACCGCGTGCTGGTGCTGGGCGCGACCGGCACCATCGGCCGCGCCACGGTACGCGCGCTCCTGCGTCGCGGGCACGAGGTGGTGTGCCTGGTGCGCGCGCGCGCCGGCGTGGGCGGCGCGCTCG
>JAIEQK010000020.1 GCA_019747795.1 Gammaproteobacteria bacterium
CCGCCGCGCTCACGCCGGTGCTGGCGGCGGGCGATGACGGTCGCACGGTGATCATCGCGACCACCGGCTTCACCGGCCGCGAGCTCTACGCGCTCGCCGATCGCCCGCAGCATTTCTACATGGTGGGCTCCATGGGCTGCGCATCGTCGCTCGGCCTCGGGCTCGCGCTGGCGCGGCCGGATCTGCGCGTGGTGGTGGTCGACGGCGACGGCGCGGCGCTGATGCGCATGGGCAATCTCGCCACGGTCGGCGCCTACAATCCGCCCAACCTCGTACACGTGGTGCTCGACAACGAGGCTCACGACTCGACCGGCGCACAGGCGACGGTCACCGCCTGCACCGATTTCGCGAGCGTCGCGGCGGCCTGCGGCTACGCACGCGTGCTGCGCAGTGACGACGTGCGCGAACTCCAAGACCTGCTCGCGGCGCCGAGCGCGGCGGGCGCGAGTTTCGCTCATGTGAAGATCGCGACCGGTGCGCGCGACGACCTGCCGCGACCGAAGATCACCCCGCCCGAGGTGCGCGCGCGCCTCATGCGACACATCGGTACCGCACCGTGAAGACCATCCTGCTGAACCCAGGTCCCGTGACCTTGAGCGCCGGCGTGCGGGCCGCGCTGACCGGCCCCGATCTGTGTCACCGCGAAGCCGAGTTCGTTGCGCTGCAGGACAACCTGCGGCGCAAGCTGCTCGCGGTCTACGACTTGCCCGCCGCCGAGTGGGGCGCGGTGCTCCTGACCGGCTCGGGCACGGCGGCGGTCGAGGCCATGCTGGTCAGCCTGGTGCCGCGCGAGGGCCGCGTGCTGATCGCCGAGAACGGCGTCTACGGCGAACGCATGCAGCGCATCGCCGAGACCTATGGCATCGCCACCACGCGGGTGACCGCACCCTGGGGCGCGTCGCTCGATCTGGCGGCGCTGGACGCGGCGCTCGCGAGCACGCCGCACACCCATCTCGCGGTGGTGCATCACGAGACCACCACCGGTCGACTGAACGCCCTCGCCGCCGTCGGCGCGCTCTGTGCGCGACATGGTGTGCGCATGCTGCTGGACGGCGTGAGCAGCTTCGGTGCGGAGGACATCGCCTTCGGCACGCTGCCGATCGCGGCCTGCGCCGCCACCGCCAACAAGTGCCTGCACGGTGTGCCGGGCACGGCCTTCGTCGTCGTCAATCGTGCCGCGCTCGCCGCCGCCGGCGGCGTGACGCGCTCGGTCTACCTGGATCTCAAGGACTACCTGGCGCGCCAGGATGGTCACGGCACGCCGTTCACCCAATCGGTGCAGACCTTCTATGCGCTGGATGCGGCGTTGGACGAATTCTTCGCCGCCGGCGGCCAGGCCGCGCGCGGCGACCTGTTCCGGGCGCGCATGGCGACGGTGCGCGCGACCCTGCTGGAGCTGGGGGTGCGGCCGCTGCTCGCGCCGGAGGAGACTTCCTGCGTGCTGCACGGCTTCGAACTGCCGGAAGGGCGCAGCTATGCCGAGCTGCACGACGCGCTGAAGGCGCGCGGCTTCATCATCTACGCAGGGCAGGGCGCGCTGTCTGAGCGGGTGTTCCGCGTGTCCGCGATGGGCGATATCAGCGCGGACGATCTCGCCCGGCTATGCCGGGCGCTGCGTGAGATCCTGGGTTAGCAGGCAGCCTGTCAGGCGCGGCGGGCCGCGGGGGCGTCCTTGGCCTCCAGCGCGGCGAGCCGCTCGCGCACGAAGCGCTCGAAGCTCGCGGCGTCGAGTCCGGCGTCGACCAGCATCTCCTCGCGCGAGCCATGCTGGATCAGGCGATCCGGCAGGCCGTAGTTGGCGATGTTCGCCACCACGCCATGGCTCGCGAGACATTCGTTGACGGCGCTGCCGGCGCCGCCCGCGATCACGTTCTCTTCGATGGTCACCAGGAGTTCGTGACCGCGCGCCAGTTCCAGCACCAGGCTCTCGTCCAGGGGCTTCACGAAGCGCATGTTGACCACGGTGAGGTCGAGCCGCTCACCCACTTCCAGCGCCGGCGCGAGCATCACGCCGAAGGCGAGAATCGCACCACGCCGGCCGCGCCGACGGACGTCGGCCTTGCCGATGGGCAGGGCGGTCATCTCGGTCTCGACGGTCGCGCCCGGGCCGGTGCCGCGCGGGTAGCGCACCGCGGCCGGCGAGTCGAGCGTGAAGCCGGTGTAGAGCATCTGCCGGCACTCGTTCTCGTCGGCCGGCGTCATCACCGTCATGTTCGGCAGGCAGCGCAGGAACGAGATGTCGTAGCTGCCGTTGTGGGTCGGGCCGTCGGCGCCGACCAGGCCGGCGCGATCGAGCGCGAACAGCACCGGCAGGTTCTGGTTGGCGACGTCGTGGATGACCTGGTCGTAGCCGCGCTGCAGGAAGGTCGAGTAGATCGCGACCACGGGCTTCAGTCCATCGCAGGCCATGCCGGCCGCGACGTTGACGCTGTGCTGCTCGGCGATGGCGACGTCGAAGTAGCGGTTCGGGTATTCCCGCTCGAAGCGCACCAGGCCCGAGCCCTCGCGCATGGCCGGCGTGATCGCCACCAGGCGCCGGTCGCGGGCGGCCATGTCGCACACCCAGGCGCCGAAGATGTCGCTGTAGTTGGGCGCGCCCTTCTTGCCCGAGGACACGATGCCCTGTTCGGGATCGAAGGGGCTCACACCATGGTACTTGACCGGGTCGGCCTCGGCCGGCGCGTAGCCCTTGCCCTTCTTGGTGATCACGTGCAGCAGCTGCGGCCCGCGCAGCTGCTGCACGTTGCGCAGCGTGTGCACCAGCGCGTCCAGGTCGTGCCCATCGATGGGCCCGATGTAGTTGAAGCCGAATTCCTCGAACAGCGTGCCGGGCACGATGAGACCCTTGACGTGTTCCTCGGCGCGGCGCGCCAGCTCCCACACGGAGGGCATCTGCGACAGCACTTTCTTGCTGCCTTCGCGCACCGTGGTGTAGAGCTTGCCGGACAGGATTTGCGCGAAGCGGTTGGACAGCGCGCCCACGTTCGGCGAGATCGACATGTTGTTGTCGTTCAGGATGACCAGGAGGTCGGTGTTCAGGTCGCCCGCGTGATTCAGCGCCTCGAAGGCGACGCCGGCGGTCATGGCGCCGTCGCCGATCACCGCCACCGCGCGACGGTTGGAGCCGGTCAGCTTGGCGGCGATGGCCATGCCGAGCGCGGCGCTGATGGACGTACTGGAGTGCCCGACGCTGAAGGTGTCGTACTCGCTCTCCTCGCGCTTCGGAAACGGCGCGAGCCCCTGCCACTGGCGGATGGTGTGCAAGCGCTCCTTGCGGCCGGTCAGGATCTTGTGCGGATAGGCCTGGTGGCCCACGTCCCACACGATGCGATCGTCCGGGGTGTTGTACAGGTAGTGGAGCGCGACGGTCAGTTCCACCGAGCCGAGACCCGCGGCGAAGTGGCCGCCGCTGCGGCTCACGGAGGCGAGCAGGAAGGCGCGGACTTCGGCGGCGACCTGCTCGAGGCAGGCTTCAGGCAGGGCTCGCAGGTCGGCGGGACTATCGATCTTGTCGAGCAGGGGGTAATGCGAGCTTGGGGTCATGGAGCGTCGAGTCTCTCCGCCGCCGGCTTCCTGGCGGGCCGTGAATTATGGTTAGCGGGGTTGGGCCTTGCAAGCAAACGCCGGAATCGCCACGCGCGCCTCGGCGGGCTCGAACGTGACGTCCTGCCGAGGCGGGCGATGCGTTTTCGCGACACTATTTCCGACTATGGGCCTGTACTTTCCAGCGCGGTTACAGTAAGGTTACGCGCCATTGTGCTTCAAACCGCAATTATTTGAAACACAAAAAGAAATTACAGCCAATTTATAGGGTTTAAGCATGGCAGTGCCGCTCGTACAGCAGTATCGCGTGGGTCGTTACATCCTTGGCCAGAAGCTCAGGGGCAACAAGCGCTATCCGCTCGTGCTGATGTTGGAACCACTGTTCCGCTGCAACCTCGCGTGCGCGGGCTGCGGCAAGATCGACTATCCCGACGAGATCCTCGACAAGCGCTTGTCCTACGAGGACTGCATGCAGGCGATCGACGAGTGCGGCGCTCCGGTGGTCTCCATCGCCGGCGGCGAGCCGCTCATCCACAAGGATATCGTGCGCATCGCCAACGGCTTCATCGAGCGCAAGAAGTTCGTCTACCTGTGCACCAATGCACTCTTGCTCGACAAGAAGATGGACGAGTTCAAGCCGAGCCCCTATCTCACCTTCTCCATTCACCTCGACGGCAACCGCGAACGCCACGACAACTCCGTGTGCCGCCAGGGCGTGTACGACAAGTGCATCGAGGTTATCAAGAAGGCGCTGGCGCGCGGCTTCCGCGTGACCGCCAACTGCACGCTGTTCCAGGGCGAGACCGCCGAGGAAGTGGCGCACTTCATGGACGACATGATGGCGCTCGGCCTCGAGGCCGTGACCATCGCCCCCGGCTACAACTACGAGCGCGCGCCGCGTCAGGACGTGTTCCTCGGCCGCCAGCGCAGCAAGCAGCTGTTCCGCGACATCTTCCGCCTGGGCCGTGAGAACGGCCGGAAATGGCGCTTCAACCAGTCGGCCATGTACCTGGACTTCCTGGCCGGCAACCAGACCTACGAGTGCACCCCGTGGGGCGCGGTGACGCGCAATGTGTTCGGCTGGCAGAAGCCCTGCTACCTGCTGGTCGGCGAAGGCTACGCCTCGAGCTACAAGTCGCTGATCGAGGACACGCCGTGGGAGAACTACGGCACCGGCCGCAACCCGAAGTGCGCGAGCTGCATGATGCACTGCGGCTACGAGATGACCGCGGTGGACGACACTTTCGCGAATCCGCTCAAGGCCGCGCGCGTCGCCCTGATGGGGCCGCGTATCGACGGGCCGATGGCCCCCGAGCTGCCGATCCTCTACGAGGACGAGCCGAGCGCGAAGCCGCGCCTGGTGGCATCCGGCGAGACCGGCGCGAGCTGCGCCTCCAAGCGCGTCGCCTGAGCGCTTTCGGTGGGGCTGCCGCGTGATGCGGCAGCCCTCGTGACCGAGTCCCCTCCATGCTGTTGACCGCCGCGGCCTTGTCGGCACTGCTCTGGCTGACGGTGCTGGTGCTGCCCTGGCGGCCCTGGTCGACAGACGAACGGCTGCCGGGCGACCACGGCCCCACCGTGCCGCTGGACGACGTGACCGTGCTCATTCCGGCGCGCGACGAGGCCAGCTGCATCGCCGATACCCTGCGCGCCCTGGCGGCCCAGGGTCCCCTCGCGCGCATCGTGCTGGTCGACGACCAGAGCTCCGACGGCACCGGCGACGTCGCCCGCAGCGTCGGCCTCGCCAACCTGGAAGTTCTGAACGGCACGGCCCTGCCCCCCGGCTGGAGCGGCAAGCTGTGGGCCCTCGAGCAGGCCTCGGCGCGGGTCGAGACACCCTTCACGCTGCTGCTCGACGCCGACATCGAGCTGGCGCCCGGCGCCCTGACGGCGCTGAAGCGCTTGATGCTGGACCGCGACCTGGCGCTCGCCTCGGTGATGGCGAGCCTGCACATGGGCAACGCCTGGGAGCGGCTGCTGCTGCCGCCCTTCATCTACTTCTTCAAGCTCATCTACCCTTTCGCGCTGTCCAACGCGCCAGGCTCGCCGGTGGCCGCGGCCGCCGGCGGCTGCGTGCTGCTGCGCACCGACGCGCTGCGCGGCGTGGGTGGTTTCGCGGCGCTGCGCGAAGCGATCATCGACGACTGCACGCTGGCCAGACTCGTCAAGCGCAACGGTGGCCGCACCTGGCTCGGACTGTCGCGCGCGGTGCGGGCGATCCGGCCCTACGAGACACTGGAGAACATCTGGAACATGGTGGCGCGCACGGCCTTCACCCAGCTGCGCTATTCGAACCTGCTGCTCGCGGTGTGCACGCTGCTGCTCGGCCTGTCGTTCATCGCGCCACTCGCCGGCCTCGTGGCCGGCGACGGGCTGACCCGCCTGGCATCACTGGTCGCGCTGGTCGCCATGAGCGCCTCGTACCGTCCCACCATCCGCTACTACGACCTGCACCCGCTGTGGGTCCTGACGCTTGCGCCGGCCGCCTGCCTGTTCCTGGCCATGACCTGGACCTCGGCGTGGCGCTACTGGAGCGGCGAGCGCAGCCGCTGGAAGAGCCGCAGCTACGACAAGCTGCCGAATGGCTGACGGCTTCCACCTACGCACCGGCGCTAAGCTTGGCGCCATCGAGCCCCGGCACGTGCCGGAAAGGAAGTCCCTTCACATGCTCCACAGGTCCATAGTCCACACCCTGTTCGCCCTGCTGCTGCTCGCGTTCACTGGCCAGGCCCTGGCCGAGGAGGCGGCCGCCCGCGCGGTAGTTGAGAAGTTGCACGAAGCCCTGCTGGGGGCGATGAAGTCCGGCGCGCCGGCCGCCGCGCGACGTGAGGCGTTGGCACCCGTCATCGCCGAGAGTTTCGACTTTCCGACCATTAGCCGCATCGTGACCGGGCGCTACTGGAAGGACGCGAGCGAAGCTCAGAGGGCGCGCTTCATCGAGACCTTCCAGCGCCTGTCGCTCGCGACCTACGCGAGCAACTTCAAGAGCTACGGCGGCGAGCGCTTCGAGACGATCGCCGTCGAGCCGGACCAGGACTCCCAGGTGGTCCGCACCGTGCTCCACACGGGTGAGGACAAGCAGGTCACACTCAACTACCTGTTGCGCCAGAGCGACGGCACCTGGCGCATCGTGAACGTCATCGCGCAGGGGGTCTCGGACCTGTCGCTCAAGCGCGCCGACTATACGGCCGTTATCAAGAGCGAAGGCTTTGATTCGCTGGTGAATCGGCTGGACAAGAAGATCGCGGAAACGGAGCAGAATCCCTAGTTCGGGGAAGCCGCGCCGTAGTGCGGTACGACCACGATTGTGGCAATATCCCGACCGAAATTTTGGACTTGCGGAAACCCATACATGACTGACCTGCGCTCACCGTCGCGCCTGCTGGCCGCGGCCGTCGCCACGCTCGCTCTCGCCGGCTGCGCCTCCAATCAGGCCGCTAACGGCACGGGCGATCCCTATGAGAACGTCAACCGCAAGGTCTACAAGTTCAACGACACGCTGGACAAGAACATCATGGAGCCGGTGGCGAAGAAGTACGCCGACTACACACCGGACCCGGTGCGCAACAGCGTCACCAACTTCTTCCAGAACACCGGCTCGCTGAACACCATCGCCAACGACCTGCTGCAGGGCAAGCTCAAGCAGACGGCGCAGGATTCGGGGCGCTTCATCGTCAACAGCACGGTCGGCATCGGCGGCCTGTTCGACCCGGCAACGTCCATGGGCTTGAAGCAGCACAACGAGGATCTCGGCCAGACCTTCGGCACCTGGGGAGCGAGCGAGGGCGCCTACCTGATGCTGCCGCTGATGGGTGCGAGTTCGGCGCGCGACGTGACCTCGCCCGTCATGGACCTGCTGCTGAACCCGCTGACCTATATCGCGACCGTAGTCACGCTGCCGGCAGGCGTGGTCAGCACCATCAACACCCGCGCCAACCTGCTTGATGCGACCCGCATCCGCGACCAGGCGGCGCTCGACCCCTACACCTTCGTGCGCGAGGCCTGGCGCCAGCAGCGCACCTACGACATCTACGACGGCAATCCGCCCGGCGACGGCTACGAGGACTACATCGAAGGCCAGGGCGACGCCGCGGTACTGCGCGTCTACTGAGCGTCTGCGTCGCGCTCGCCCACTCGGCGCGAGCGCTCCTTCATGCGCCGCGGGGCGTGAGCGCCGCGGCCACGACCTCCAGCCAGTGCCGCACCGGCACCTGCGCTTCCGCCGCGAGATGCAGCTGACAACCGATGTTGGCGGTGACTATCTGCGTGGGCTGGGCGCTCATGAGATTGTCGAGCTTGCGCGCGCGCAGGCCGCGTGACATTTCCGGCTCAAGCACCGAGTAGGCACCCGCCGAGCCACAGCACAGATGGCCCTCCGCCGCCGGCAGCACCTGCCAGCCGAGCGCGGCCAGCAACTGCTCGATGCGTCCATTGAGTTTCTGTCCGTGCTGCAGCGTGCAGGGTGTCTGCACGGCGATGCGTTCACCCCTGCCCTCCACCTGCCCGGCGAGCCCCGCGGCGTCCACCAGTTCCAAGGGATCGCGCACCAGCGCCACCATGCGCCGCGCCTTGTCGGCGTAGGCGGGATCGCTGGCCAGGATCTCGGCATAGGCGCGCAGCTGCAGACCGCAGCCCGAGGCGGTCGCCATCACCGCCTCCGCGCCGGCCTCGATGGCCGGCCACCAGGCGTCGAGGTTTGCACGCGCGATGCGCAGCGCCGTCGGCTCGTCGCCCAGGTGGTAGTGCAGCGCGCCGCAGCAGTCGACGCCAGGCAGGTGATCGAGCCGCATCCCGAGCCGAGCGAATACCACGCGCGCCGCGGCGTCGATGCCTGGGTTCAGCACTTGCTGCGCGCAGCCACCGAGCAGCAGCACGCGGCGAGCGAGGGCGGCGGTGGGCGGTGACGCCGTGCGTCCCGCGCCAAGACTCAGCGTGCGCGCGAGCGACGCGGGCAGCAGCGGCCGCAGCGCACGCCCTACGCCGACCAGCGCACGCCAACGCGCCGGGTAGGGCACGCTCAAGCGCAGCGCGGCGCGCTTCAAGCGCTGCAGCGCCGACAGGCCGACCATCTCGGCGATGCGCGGTCGCGCCAGTTCGACCAGCCGGCCATAGCGCACCCCCGAGGGACAGGTGGTCTCGCAGCTGCGGCACAGGAGACAGCGCTCGAGATGGAAACTCGTGGTCGCGCCGGCCTCGCCCGACTCCAGCCAGGACTTCACGAAGTAGATGCGGCCGCGCGGTCCGTCGCGCTCGTCACCCGTCATCTGGTAGGTCGGACACGTGGCGGTGCAGAAACCACAGTGCACGCAGGAGCGCACGATGTCCGCCGCCTCGCGCGCGAGCGGATCGTCGGCCAGGGATTCGTGGACCAGGCTACGCATGTCTCACAGCCACGCGTACATGCGACCGGGGTTCAGCACGTCGCTCGGATCGAGCGCGTCCTTCAGGCGCTGCATGAGCGCGCGCAGCGCGCTGGGCGGCTCGGCGAACGGTGCATCGTCGACGCCGCCGCGAAAACGAGAGGCATGCCCGCCATGCGCCTGGCAATGGGCGCGAAGCGCGGTGCCGTCGTCGGCATGCAGCCAGCGCTGGGCGCCGCCCCAGTCATGCAGGAGCGCACCCACGTTCAGCGGATCCGGCGCCGCCGGCGGCAGGCTCAGACGCCACAGCGGCCGCGGATCCTCGCCGAAGAACGGCAGACTCAGGTCGCGCAGTCCGGACCAGAAATCGAGCCCGGCCTCGATGCCGTCGGGCGCGAGTGCGCCACACGCGTGGGACACGGCTTCCTCGCTGCCCGCGAGACGTACGCGCAGCACGCTGCCGTCGTAACACATGCCGGAAATCGGCCAGGGCGCGCGCGGCAAGGCGAGCATACGCGCGCGCGCCGCGTCGGGCGCGAGCTGCCAGGCGAGACTCCGCACCACGCGCGGCGCCGGCAGCACGCGCAGCGATACCTGCGCCAGCACGCCCAACGTGCCGAGCGCACCCGCCATCAGGCGCGAGACATCGAAGCCCGCGACGTTCTTCATGACCTGACCACCGAACCTGAGGTACTGCCCGCGACCATCGATGATCTCGACGCCGAGGACGTAATCACGCGCCGCGCCCCAGTAGGGCCGGGCCGGACCCGACAGTCCGCTCGCCACCGCGCCGCCGAGCGTGCCACCGGCGCCGTAGCGCGGTGGCTCGAAGCCCAGCACCTGGTTGGCCGAAGCCAGCAAGTCCTCGATCTCCGCGAGCGGCGTGGCGCCACGCGCGGTGATCACGAGTTCGGTGGGCTCGAAGGCCACGACGCCGCGCAGGCCGGAGAGGTCCAGCGACTCGCCGACGCATTCACGCCCATAGAAACGCTTGGTGTCGCCGCCGCGAAGCGCGAGCGCCCTGCCGGTCGCCGCCGCTTCGCGCACTCGGACCGAGATCGCGCGGGTCGCCTCGTCCGGCGCGGCGCGTTGGCCCGTGGTCTCGGCGTCGGGCGCGACCATGAGCTTCGCTCAGCCGTCGCTGCCGGCGGTGATGATGGGCGTGCGCTGCGCCACGTCGGCGTTCTGCGCGCGCTGGCGCAGGAAGTGGTCGACCAGCACCAGGGCCATCATCGCTTCCGCGATGGGCACCGCGCGAATACCGACGCAGGGATCGTGGCGTCCCAGGGTGGAGATGGTGGTCGCGACGCCGTCGGCGTCGATGGTCTCGCCTTCCAGGCGAATGCTGGACGTCGGCTTGAGCGCGATGCTCGCGACGATGTCCTGTCCGGTGGAGATGCCGCCCAGGATGCCGCCGGCGTGATTGCTGGCGAAACCGTCCGGCGCCATGGCATCGCGATGCTCGCTGCCCCGCTGCTCGACCACCGCGAAGCCGTCACCGATTTCGACGCCGCGCACCGCGTTGATGCTCATGAGCGCCTTGGCGAGATCGGCATCGAGCCGGTCGAATACCGGTTCGCCCCAGCCCGGCGCCGCGCCGCGCGCGACCACCGTGACGCGCGCGCCGATGGAGTCGCCCGACTTGCGCAACGCGTCCATGTAGGCCTCGAGCTCGGGCACCCGTGCCGGCTCCGCGCAGAAGAAGGGATTGGTGTCCACCGCCGACCAGTCCTGGCAGCTGAGCCGCAGCGGCCCGAGCTGCGCGAGATAACCGCGCACCTCGACGCCGCAGCGCTCCGCGAGATACTTCTTGGCGATGGCGCCGGCCGCGACCCGCATACAGGTCTCGCGCGCCGAGGAGCGCCCCCCGCCGCGATGATCGCGCACACCGTACTTCTGCATGTAGGTGTAGTCGGCGTGGCCCGGGCGGAACTTGTCCTGGATGTTCGAGTAGTCCTTGGACTTCTGATCGGTGTTCTCGATCAAGAGCCCGATGGGTGTGCCGGTCGTGCGACCTTCGTAGACACCCGAGAAAATCCGCACGCGATCGTCCTCGCGGCGCTGGGTCGTGTGCCGGGACTGGCCGGGTTTGCGCCGGTCGAGATCGCGCTGCAGGTCGGCCTCTTCCAGCGCGAGCCCGGGCGGGCAGCCATCGACGATCGCGACGTAGCCCGGGCCATGGCTTTCGCCCGCGGTGGTGAGAGTGAAGAAGCTTCCGAGGGTGTTGCCGGCCATGGCCGCATTCTAACAGGCGTCGCCGCGCTCAGGCGCCCGCCGCCAGCAGCGCTTCACGGCTGATCACGAACACACCCTCGCCACCGTGCTCGAACTCCACCCAGGTGAGCGGCAGGTGGGCGTAGCGCGCGTCGACCGCTTCGGCGATCTCGCCGACCTCGACCACCAGCAGACCGTCAACGGCGAGCCGCACGGCGGCGCCGGCGAGGATGCGATCGACGCAGTCGAATCCCTCCTCACCCGCGAACAGCGCCAGCGCCGGCTCGCGCAGGTATTCGTCGGGCAGGGACGCGGCCCGCGCCGCCGGCACGTAGGGCGGATTGCTGACGATGAGGTCGTAGGGCCCGCCGCCGGCCGGCGGAAACACGTCGGCAGCATGCAGGTTCACGCGCGCCTCGAGCCCGTGGCGGGCGCGGTTGCGTGCGGCGACGGCCAGGGCCGCCTCGCTCAAGTCGGTCGCGTCGACGATCGCATGCGGAAAGGCCAGCGCGCAGGCGAGCGCGATGCAGCCGCTGCCGGTACCTATGTCCAAGATCCGCGCGACACGCGCGGGATCGAGCCAGGGCTCGAAACGAGCGTGGATCAGCTCGGCCACGGGCGAGCGCGGCACCAGCACCTCGTCATTGACCTCGAACTCGTGCCCGGCGAACCACATGCGTCCGGCCAGGTAGGCCGCCGGACAGCGGCGCGCGATACGCGCCGCGACCAGCGCCTCGGCGCGCTCGAGGTGCGCGGTCACCGGCTGTTCGAGCAGCGCCGGCGAAGCATCGGGAGGCAGGCCCAGGCCGTGCAGCACGAGAAAGGCGGCCTCGTCCCAGGCATTGTCCGTGCCGTGGCCGTAGTAGAGCCCCGCGTCGTCGAAGCGACGCGCCGCGTCGGCGATGAGTTCGCGGGGCGTGGGCGCCGTGCGGCGCTCAGTCACCCGTGCCGGCCAGTTCGAGCACCACCTCGTTCATGCGCTTCACGAAGCCCGCTGGATCTTCCAGTTTGCCACCCTCGGCGAGGATCGACTGCTCGAACAGCAGGGTCGCCCAGTGCGCGAAGCGCTGTTCGTCCTGCATGGTGTCCATGAACTTCACCATCGGGTGATCGACGTTGAGTTCCAGGATGCGCTTGGCGGCCGGCACGTCCTGGCCGGCGGCCTTCAGCAGGCGCTCGAGATTGGCGCTCATCTGCTCCTGGCCGGACACCAGGCACGCGGGTGACTCGGTCAGGCGCTGCGAGACCTTCACGTCCTCGACGCGCGACTCGAGCGCCGTCTTGATGCGCTTCAAGAGCGGGCTCGCGGCCTCGCTCTTGTCCTTGTCGGACGCGTCATCCGCGTCGGTCTTGAGGTCGCCCTGCAATACTGACTTCAGCGGCTTGCCCTCGAACTCGTGCAGGTGGGTCACCACCCACTCGTCGATGGGCTCGTGCATCAGCAGCACTTCGATGCCCTGCTTGCGGAAGTACTCGAGGTGCGGGCTGTTGCGCGCGGTGGAGAAGCCGTCGGCGACGATGTACCAGATCGCGTCCTGACCTTCCTGCATGCGGCCCACGTAGGCCTCGAGGCTCACCTCGGGCGCGCTGGTGTCGGCGTGGGTGCTGGCGAAGCGCAGCAGCTTGGCGATGCGCTCACGGTTGGCGAAATCCTCGATCACGCCTTCCTTGATCACGCGGCCGAAGGCCTCCCAGAACTTGGCGTAATCCTCGGCCGACAGGCCCTCGATCATGCCCAGCACCTTCTTCACCGAGGCGCCGCGAATAGTCTCGAGTGTCTTGTTGTGCTGCAGGATCTCGCGCGAGACGTTCAACGGCAGGTCGTTGGTATCGATCACGCCGCGCACGAAGCGCAGGTAGCGCGGCATGAGCTTCTCGGCGTCGTCCATGATGAACACGCGCTGCACGTAGAGCTTGACACCGTGCTTGACCTCGCGGTCCCACAGGTCGAAGGGCGCACGCGCCGGCAGGTAGAAGAGCGTGGTGTACTCGTGCTTGCCCTCGACCTTGGAATGCAGCCAGGCGAGCGGGTCCGAGAAGTCGTGGCCGACGTGCTTGTAGAACTCCTTGTACTCCTCGTCCGTGATCTCGCTCTTCGAGCGGCGCCACAGCGCGGTCGCCTGGTTGACCGTCTCCCAGCCTTTCTCCTCGCCGCTCTTCGGCATCTTGATCGGGACCGAGATGTGATCGGAGTAGCGCTTGACGATCTCGCGCAGCTGCCAGGCGTTGGCCAGGTCCTTCGCGTCTTCCTTGAGGTGCAGGACGATTTCGGTGCCGCGGGGCTTGCGCAGCACGGTCTCGACGGTGAACTCGCCCTTCCCCTCGGACTCCCAGCGCACACCCTGCTCGGGCGCGCTGCCCGCCTTGCGCGACGTCACTGTGACCTTGTCGGCGACGATGAAGGCGGCGTAGAAGCCCACGCCGAACTGGCCGATCAGCTGCGAGTCCTGGCGCTGGTCGCCTGACAGCTTGCCGAAGAACTCGCGCGTGCCCGACTTGGCGATGGTGCCGAGATTCTCAACCGCCTCGTCGCGGGTCATGCCGATGCCGTTGTCACGCACGGTGATGGTGCCGAGCGCCTCGCTGAAATCCACCTCGATGGCCAGTTCGGCGTCGTTCTCGTAGAGCTTGTCGTCGGCGAGCGCCGCGAAGCGCAGCTTGTCGGCCGCGTCGGCGGCGTTGGATACGAGCTCGCGCAGGAAGATCTCGCGATTCGAGTACAGCGAGTTGATCACCAGGTCGAGCAGTTGCCGGACTTCCGACTGGAAGCCGAGTTGTTCTTTCGCGGTATCGAGCGCCATGTCGTCCTCGAGGCAGGGTCATGAGTGAGGCCGGCAAGCTATGGGCGGGACGCGGTGATTTCAAGCCCCGGCCGCGCGCGTCGTGCGCCCCCGCGTCTCGCGCTACCATAGCGGCCCTCGCCGCGCGGCGCCGCGCGGCGCCAGCCAGAACGCATCCCATGGGTACCGACAGAGCCGCACACACGCCGGTCATGCAGCAGTACCTCGGCATCAAGGCCGAGCATCCGGACACGCTGCTGTTCTACCGCATGGGGGACTTCTACGAGTTGTTCTTCGAAGACGCGAAACGCGCGGCGGGGCTGCTGGATCTGACCCTGACCGCGCGCGGCGTCGCCGACGGCCAACCAATACCCATGGCCGGCGTGCCGGCCCACGCGGCCGACGGCTACCTCGCGCGGCTGCTGAAGCTCGGCGAGTCGGTGGCCATCTGCGAACAGATGGGCGATCCGGCGGAAGCCAAGGGCCCGGTCGCACGCAAGGTCACGCGCATCCTGACCCCGGGCACGGTGACCGACGAGTCCCTGCTCGAGGCCCGCCAGGACACCCTGGTGGCGGCCTGGGTCATGGCCGGCGAGCGCCACGGTCTCGCCTGGCTGGACGTCGCCGCCGGGCGCTTCCTGGTCTGTGAAGTCGACGGACGGGCGGCGCTCGAGGCCGAGCTCGAGCGCCTCGCGCCGGCGGAGCTGCTGGTACCCGAAGCCCAGCGCGGCGCGTTGGGGCCCACCTGGAGCAGCCGCGTGCAGGTGTTGCCGGGCTGGCGCTTCGACCTCGGCAGCGCGCGGCGGCGGCTGTGCGAACAGTTCGGCGTGGCCGATCTGCACGGCTTCGGCTGCGCGACGCTGGACCTCGCGGTCGCCGCCGCCGGCGCGGTGCTGGCCTACGGCCAGGAGATGCACGGCGGCGCGCTGGTCCACGTGCTCTCGCTGGCGGTGGAGAGACCGCAGGACGCCCTGCATCTCGACCCTGCCACGCGGCGCAACCTGGAGATCGCCCGCGCCTTGTCAGGCGATGACGCCCACACCCTGGTGGCGGTGATGGACAGCACCCGCACCGCGATGGGCAGTCGCCTGCTGCGACGTTGGCTGCAACGCCCGCTGCGCGACCACGCCACGCTGCGCGGCCGCCAGCAGGCGGTGGCGATGCTGCTCGCGCACCACGACCTGCGCGCGCTGCGCGATGCGCTCGCCAGCGTGCACGACATCGAACGCATCACCGCGCGCGTCGCGCTCGGCACCGCCCGGCCGCGGGACCTGGCCCGTCTGCGCGATGCGCTCGGCGCCATCCCGGCGCTGCGCACGCAGTTGCTGACCGGGCTGGCGGCGCGCCTGGACGACTTGCATGGCTCGCTCGATCCCTTGCCCGCGACCCGCGAACTGCTGGCGCGAGCTGTGATCGAGTCGCCGCCGCACCTGCTGCGGGACGGCGGCGTGATCGCGCCTGGCTACGACGCGGAACTCGATGAGCTTCGCAATGCCAGCGCCGATGCCGACGCCTGGCTGATCGAACTCGAACGCCGCGAGCGCGAGCGCAGCGGCATCCCCACGCTCAAGGTCGGCTACAACCGCGTGCACGGCTACTACATCGAGCTGACCCGCGCGCAGGCCGAGCGCGCGCCGGCCGACTACACCCGCCGCCAGACCCTGAAGGGCGTGGAGCGCTACATCACGCCCGAGATCAAGAACTTCGAGAACCACATCCTGACCGCGGCAGACCGCGCATTGCGCCGCGAAAAGGCGCTGTACGACGCGCTGCTCGCGGAACTCACGCCGGTGCTGCGACCGCTCGAGACCACCGCCGCCGCGCTCGCCGAACTGGACGTGCTGACGGCGTTCGCCGAGCGCGCGGAGACCTTGTCGCTGGTCGCGCCGGACTTCGTCGATGAGCCCTGCGTACACATCCTCGGGGGCCGACATCCGCTGGTCGAGCATTTCCAGGCCACGCCCTTCGTCGCCAACGATCTGAGCCTGCACGACGCGAGACGCCTGCTGCTGGTGACCGGCCCCAACATGGGCGGCAAGTCCACCTACATGCGCCAGGCGACGCTCATCGCGCTGCTCGCGCACATCGGCAGCTTCGTGCCGGCGCGCGCGGTGACGCTCGGACCGCTGGACGCGATCTACTCGCGCATCGGCGCGGGCGACAACCTTGCGGGCGGGCAGAGCACGTTCATGGTGGAGATGGCCGAGACCGCCAACATCCTGCACCACGCGACGGCCGCGAGCCTGGTGATCGTCGACGAGATCGGGCGCGGCACCAGCACCTACGACGGCATGTCGCTGGCCTGGGCGGCGGCCGAGCATCTCGCCACGCGGAATCGTGCCTTCACCTTGTTCGCGACCCACTACTTCGAGCTGACCGCGCTCGCCGACGAAGTACCGGGCGTGGCCAACGTGCGGCTGGACGCCATCGAGCACGGCGACGACGTGGTGTTCATGCACAGCGTGAGCGAGGGTCCTGCGAGTCGCAGCTTCGGCATCGCGGTCGCGCGCCGCGCCGGCGTACCGCCGACCGTCATCGCCCGCGCCCGCGCGCTGCTCGAGACCCTCGAACGCCGCCATGCGCAGGAGCCGCGCGGCGAGGCGCCGCAGCTGCCGCTGTTCGACCGGCCGCACCCGGCCCTGGAGGCACTGGCCACGCTGGACCCCGACCAGCTGACGCCCCGCGAAGCGCTGGATGCGCTCTACCGGCTGCGCGGCCTGCTCTAGCCGGCTGGCCGTACCGAGCCGTATCGAAGTGTTGGCTAGGCGCGACCGGCACGTATAATGCCGGCAATTCCTTCCCTTCCACTCGAGAGCAGCCATGACGTTTGTTGTTGTAGAGAACTGTATCAAGTGCAAGTACACCGACTGTGTCGAAGTGTGCCCGGTCGACTGCTTTCACGAAGGTCCGAACATGCTGGTGATCGACCCGGACGAGTGCATCGACTGCACCCTGTGCGAGCCCGAGTGCCCGGCGGAGGCCATCAAGTCCGAGGACGACCTCACCGACGACGAGCAGCAGTACCTGGCGCTGAACGCCGAGCTGGCCAAGCAGTGGCCGGTGATCAGCGAGATGAAGGAACCGGGGGAAGACGCCGACGAGTGGAAGGGCAAGCCCGGCAAGCTCGATCTCCTGGAGCGCTGAGCGGCGCGGCCCAGTCCGCCAGAGCCTGAAGAAAATGGAGCGGGAGCCGCCCGTCCGTGAGCGGCCCCCACTCCGTCACCCGCCAGTACGCGAGCGTTCCCTGCCCGCGGTGGCGTCCCTCCGTGGCGGTGACAGGCGCGCTTCCTGCGCGTACCCGCATGCAGTAGGCCACGCGCCGCGCGGCGGCTCAAATGCCGGCCGCACCCCCGCTGCCGACGCATTTAGATTCTTGGTTTCAATTGCTTGGGCTCGTTCCGCGGGCCTTCTCGAGCGTCGCGAGTCACCACGCTCGGGAGATTTTCCCGGCGCCGCCCCGGCGCCCTCCGCATGCCCATCCTGGAACGCACGCAAGGTGAGCCGGTGCGGCCCGCGCCTGCTGGTCCTTGCCACGATGAGTGCGTTGGTCACGCCGCTCGCCGCGACCGAGGTCTACAAGTGGACGGACGACGCCGGTCACGTGCACTTCGGCGACAAGCCGCCGGCGAGCGCGGCCGAACGCGTGACCATAAGGAGCGCGCCCGCGCCGGCCGCTACATCCCCCCAGCAGGATCGGCTGCACCGGATGCTCGACGACTACGCCCGTGAACGACAGACTCGCGAAACCAACGAGGCGGAGCGCGCGCAGGCCGAGACGATACGCGAGCGGCGCTGCACGGTCGCGAAGCGGCGACGTCACGCGGCGGAGAACGCCAACTTCCTCTACGACTACGACGCGGCGGGTGAGCGTCGCGTGCTCGACGGCGCTGACTACGATGCCGCGCTCGCCAGGCTCCGCGCGGACGTGGAGGAAGCCTGCGCGACGCCGCCCTGAGCAGGCCTATCTGTCTATTTTCCCAAGACAAAGGCGGGTAACATGGCGAGCCTTCATGCCTCGCTGGACCCGATGAACGAATGAATAACGCGTTCTGGAAATCCGACTGGTTCGTCGGTGCGGCACTGTCCCTGGTGGTGTTCGTCGCATGGTTCAGCGGCTCGGCGCTCCTCGAGCGCTTCGAGCGCGATGCCTACGATTTCGGCGTGCGCATGTCGTCCCGCGATCCGGGCGACAAGATTGCCGTCGTCGCCATCGACGACAAGAGCATCCAGAACATCGGCCGCTGGCCGTGGTCGCGGAAGATCCACGCCGCGATGGTGGACAAGCTGAAGGGCGCCGGCGCCAAGGTCATTGGTTCCACCATCTTCTACTCCGAACCCGAAGTGCCGCCCGGCCTGGAGTGGATCGCCAAGTTCCGCCAGGAAACCGAGCTGCTCGGCCAGGCAGGCGCCGCCATCGGCGCCCTGACCGCCGCCTACGACGACGCCGAGAAGGCGCTGGATACCGACAGCACCCTGGCCGAAGCCTTCACCAACGCGGGCAACGTGGTGCTGGGCATGCAGTTCGAGCTGGGCGTGCCGGTCGGCAAGCCCGACAAGCCGCTGCCCGACTACGTCCTAGCCAACGGCATCAAGGAAGACCACGTCGTCGACGCGACCGGCGAGTACCCTCTGCCGCTCCAGACCGTACAGGCCACCGTGCCCATCGCCAAGCTGGGCGCCACGGCGCGCGGCATCGGCCACCTGGTGTTCCAGCCCGATGTCGACGGCGGCATTCGCTTCGAACCGCTGGCCGTCGAGTACTACGGCGCGCTCTACCCGGCACAATCGCTGCTGATCGCGGCCGCCTACCACAACCTCAAGGCCGAGGACATCAAGATCAATCTCGGCGACAGCGTCGAGCTCGGCAATCTCAAGATCAAGACCGACTACGGTCTGAACATGAACACATTCTTCTACGGCAAGCGCGATGGCGGCCGCCCGCCGTTCGACGTCTACTCCTTCTACGACGTCCAGCAGGGCGACGTGCCGATGGAGAACTTCAAGGACAAGATTGTGCTGATCGGCGCGACCGCCTTCGGCGTCGGCACCACGCTGTACACGCCCCAGGGCGACGTCGGCGGGCCGGTGCTGATCATGGCGCACACCGTCGCCAGCATCCTGAACGAGAACTTCTTCACCGCACCGGGCTGGGCGGGCTTCGCCGAACTGGGCGTGATGCTGCTGGTGGCCGGCTACCTCATTGCGTTGTTGCCACGGCTCGGCGCGGGGCCGGCGGCGCTGGCCTCGCTCGGACTGCTGGTGGTGCTGGTCGCCGGCGAACTCGGTCTCATGGTCTCGCAGGCGGTGTGGCTCAAGCTGATGAGCGCGGCCTCGCTGCTGGTGCTCGGGCATGTGTTCCTCACCACCAAGCGCTTCATGGTGACCGAGCTCAGCAAACGGCGGCTCGACTACGACTCCGCACAGAGCAACAAGCAGCTCGCGCTCAAGTTCCAGAAGGAAGGCGAGCTCGACATGGCGCTGGAGTACTTCCGCCGCTGCCCGGTGGACGAGAGCCTGCTGGAGGCGGTGTACATCCTGGCGGGGGACTTCGAGCGCAAGCGCCAGTTCAACAAGGCTGCCGCGGCCTACGAGTACATCGCCGGCAAGGATCCGAACTTCCGCGACATCAAGGTCAAGGTCAATCGCGCCAAGCAGCTGAATGACACGGTCATCATCGGCGGCTCGGCGGCGGCCGCCGCCGCCCAGGGCACCATGCTGCTGGACGGCAGCATCTCCAAGCCCATGCTCGGTCGCTACGAGGTGGAGAAGGAACTCGGCAAGGGTGCCATGGGCGTCGTCTACCTCGGGCGCGATCCGAAGATCAACCGCGTGGTGGCGATCAAGACCATGGCGCTGTCTCAGGAATTCGACTCGGCCGAGCTGGACGAGGTCAAGGCGCGCTTCTTTCGTGAGGCGGAGACCGCCGGTCGACTCGACCAGCCGAACATCGTGCGCATCTACGACGTCGGCGAGGAGCACGACCTTGCCTACATCGCCATGGAGTTCCTGGCCGGCCACGACCTGGCGCGCTACACCAAGCCCGATACCTTGCTGCCGCTGCCGACCGTCATGGGCATCATCTTCAAGGCGGCCATGGCGCTCGACTACGCGCACAAGCACAGCGTCGTGCATCGCGACATCAAGCCGGCCAACATCATGTACGAGCCGGATTCCAAGCAGGTCAAGCTGACCGACTTCGGCATCGCGCGCATCACCGATTCCAGCCGCACCAAGACCGGCATGGTCCTCGGCACGCCCTCCTACATGTCGCCCGAACAGCTCTCGGGCAAGAAAGTCGATGGACGCTCGGACCTGTTCTCGCTGGGCGTGATGTTCTACCAGATGATCACCGGCAAGCTGCCCTTCCAGGGGGACTCGATGGCGACCTTGATGTACAAGATCGCCAACGAGCAGCACATCGAGGTCACCACGCTGCGGCCGGAGCTCGCCAAGCAGCGGCCCTGCGTCTCGGCTATCATCAACCGGGCGCTGGAAAAGGACCCGAACAAGCGCTACCAGACGGGCGCCGAGATGGCGCGCGACATCCAACGCTGCGCCAAGCAGACCCAGACCCCCGGCCAGTAAGGACCGACAGCCGTGCCGAAGGGCATCATCGAAGTCGCGAACATCTCGGACACGGGCCAGAAACGCCCACACAACGAAGACAGCGCGGTCACCGATTCGGCCCTGGGCCTCGCGGTCGTCGCCGACGGCATGGGCGGCTACAAGGCCGGCGAGGTCGCCAGCGCGATCGCCGCCCAGCTGATCCTGAATGAAGTCCGCGCCGGCATCGTCCAGGGCGACGCCAACGCACCCGCCGGCAGTTCAGGCCTGACCCGTGCGAGCCTGGTGATCCGCGACGCGGTGGCCAAGGCCAACGCCGAAGTGTTCCGCACCGCCCAGGAGGTCCCCCAGTGCCAGGGCATGGGGACGACGGTGGTGGTGGTGCTGTACCACGGCGCCAAGGTCAGCATCGCCCATGTCGGCGACTCGCGGGTCTACCGGCTGCGGGGCAACGAGTTCAAGCAGATCACCCGCGACCACTCCCTCATCCAGGAGCTCATCGACCGAGGCTTCTTCACTCCCGAGGAGGCCGCCGAGAACACGCCCAGGAATCTCGTGACCCGGGCCCTCGGCATCGAACAGTCGGTCGAGGTGGACGTGCAGGAGCAGGACCTCGAGGCGGGGGAGATCTACCTGCTCTGTTCGGATGGTCTGAATGATATGGTAGATGATGAAGAAATTCACTTAACCCTAAGTAAATATAGTGCTAATCTTGACGAAGCGGCCACTGAACTGGTCCGTCTGGCCAATGAAAAAGGTGGCAAGGACAACATCTCCGTTGTGCTGGTGCGACCCCAGGACTCCGTCGATGGGAAGAGCGGTTTCCTGACGAAATTCAATGGCTTTCTGAAAAAGGGCAGCTGAATAGGACAGAACGATGGCGAAGTTGGTTCTGAGCATGAACGGCGCTGTGCAGGGGGAGTTCCAGCTGGGCAAGGAACGGATATCCATCGGCCGCAAGCCCGACAACGATATCCAGATCGACAACCTTGCCGTCAGCGGCAAGCACGCCCTCATCATCACCATCCTCGATGATTCCTTCCTCGAGGACCTCGGCTCCACCAACGGCACCTACGTCAACGGCAAACTGGTCAAGAAGCATGCGCTGCGTAACGGCGACGTGATTGGCCTCGGCAAGCACGAGCTCAAGTACATCAACGAGCACGCCACCGCCGACGACGAAGAATTCGAAAAGACCATGATCATCCGCCCCGGCTCGGCCAGCGCGGCGGTGGAAGCCGCCAAGGCGGTGGAAAAGGCCGCGGCCCGCGCGCCCCAGGTGGCGAGCATGGATCACACCGCGGGCGGCACGCCGCGCATGGCGCCGGTGCCGCCGGCCGCAGCGGCGGGCGGCATGCCGCTGGCCAAGCTGCAAGTGTTGAACGGCCCGATTGCCGGCAAGGAGCTCGAGCTCACCAAGGCGCTCATCACCCTCGGCAAGCCCGGTACACAGGTGGCGGTCATCTCGCGCCGTCCCCAGGGCTACTTCCTGACCCACATCGAAGGGGACGGCAAGAACGACAACTACCCGGTGGTCAACAACACGCCCATCGGGCCGCAGGCCTATGCCATCAAGAACGGCGACATCATCGAGCTCGCCGGCATCAAGATGGAGTTCAGCCTGGTCAAGTAGCGCCAGCGCTCATCCGCCCGCCGCGGCTCGCGGCGGGGTCGTTTCCCCCTCACCGTTCCCTGCTCTACCGTTCCCTCGTCCGCGCCGCCGCGCTCACTTGCTCTCGTGATCGAACACGCCGTCCCATTCGGCCGGGGGCGGAAACTTGCGGAAATGCGCCACGCGCTCGGCATAGACCTTGTATAACGCCGGCGACTTCGAGCCGCGCTGCAGGTTGACGAAGTTGAGCTCCGCCGTGTCCCACTGCTGGGCGCGGTACAGGCGCATGGTCTCGTGGAACAGCTTGAGTTCCTTCTTCCAGGCCGGATCGAGATCCTCGACCTTGGCAAGCGGCTCGTAGATCACCACCGGCCGCGCCTTGCCCTTGACCCGCACCCGGTCCACCTCGCGGTAGACGTATTCCGGCACCGCCTCCTTGGTGGCCTCGCCGCAGATCAGTCGCACGCCGTACTTCTTGGTCAGGCCCTCGAGCCGCGAGGCGAGATTCACCGCGTCGCCGATCACGGTGTAGGCCATGCGGAAGGACGAGCCCATGTTGCCCACGCTCACCTGCCCGGTGTTGATGCCGACGCCGATGTTGACCGCCGGCCAGCCGCGCGCGCGGAACGCCTCGTTCAAGCCTTCGAGCCGCGCGATCATCTGCATGCCAGCCTCGAGCGCGTGGCGCGGATGCTCGCCGTCCGGAAGCGGCGCGCCCCAGAACGCCATGATCGCGTCGCCCATGTACTTGTCGATGGTGCCGCGGGTCTGGTGGATGACCTCGGTCATGGGCGTCAGGAAGCCGTTCATGAGTTCCGCGAGGTCGGCCGGGGACAGGCCCTCGGAGATGGTCGTGAAGCCACGCACGTCTGAAAACAGCACGGTCAGCTCGCGGCTCTCGGCGGCCAGCGAATACTGGGTCGGGGCCTTGGCCATCTCGTCCACCAGTTCCGGCGGCACGTACTGGCCGAACAGCCCGGTGATCTGGCGCTTGCCGCGGGTCTCGACGAAGTAGCCGTAGGACATGTGCAGCAGGAACATGGTCAGCACCATGAGGATGCCGGAAGCGACCGGTAGAACGGTGTGGCCGAGGCTCCAGACCGCGTGGTTGAACGCGATGTAGGCCAGGCTGCCGGCCACGGCGAAGACCATGGTGGCGAGCGGGCTCAGCAGCACGCCGGCGATGATCATGGCGATACCGCCAATGAGCAGCAGCAGCACTTCCGCGCCGACCGTGTAGGCCGGCGCTTCGAGCAGCTCACCGCGCAGGATGCCGGCGATGAGATTGGCGTGGACCTCGACCCCAGGATAGACCTCGTCCATCGGCGTCGCGCGCAGATCGAGCAGGCCCGGCGCGCTGGTGCCGACCAGTACGAGACGATTGGCGAGTTTCGCCGCGTCGGCCTTGCCATTCAGCACGTCGGTGGCCGACACGTAATTGAAGCTGCCCTTGCCGCCGCGATAGGGGACCAGGGTCTTCACCGCGCGATCCACCGGCACGCCGGCATTGCCGACCATCAGCCACTCGAGGCCCGGATAGCCGCGCGTATCGAACAGCGGCTTCTCGAAGCGCGCGGTGACGGCGTCGACGCCCAGCGTGCGACGAACCATCTCCAGCGCCAGCGAGCCGTAGTAGCGGTCTTCGTAACGCACCAGCATCGGTACGCGCCGCACCACGCCGTCGGCGTCGGGCTGCTGGGTGAAATGCCCGGCGCCGAGCGCGCTCGCCTGCAGGGCCTTGAGGTTCGCGCCGTAGCCGCTCGCGGTCAGGATCTGCACCGCCTTGCCCTGGAACACGCTCTTGTCGAACAAGGGCTCGGGCAGTTCGCCGCTGAGGGTCGCGCCGGCGCCGAAGTTGAAGTAGTAACCGAGCACCACGTTGTACTTCTGGAGGGTCTCGGCAAAGATGCCGTCGAAATCGAGCTGCGGGCGAATGACGTCGAGGCGATTGACGAAGTCCGCGTTGCCCTTGAGTTCGGTCTGGGCGAGGCGCTCGAGCGTCTTCAGGCCCGAGCTCTCGTCCGGCTCGGCGAACACGATGTCGAAGCCGACCAGCCGCACCTTGTACTGCTGGAACAGGCGCTCGACGAGATGCGCCAGCTTGTCGCGCGACCAGGGCCAGCGCCCCTCGGCGCTGAGACTCGCCTCGTCGATGTCGACGATCACCACGCTGTCGTCGACCGTGCCCGGCATGGTCAGGTTGAGATGCGCGTCGTAGGCGAGGAACTCCATCTCCTCCACGAACTTCAGGCGCCAGGCGCCTGCGGCATGCAGCAGGAACACGAGCAGCACCACTGCGTTCAGCAGCACGCGCGCCCAGTTGGCTTTCAGTTTGCCGAGTATCGCCCCCAAAGCCCCGCTCCCTCGACGCGACCGGGCGCGCCGGACACCGCAGGTCCCCGGCCGCAAGCCCCTCGCTGTTCGTCTACGCGTGCCGTCGCCAGCCGCATGCGGCCGGCGGCGAGCCGCCCCCAAGCAAGATTAGCGGCCACGCCGCGACAAAAGTCAGGTGTCGCGGCTCGCAAGCCGCGACGGCGGCGCCCGGCAACGAAACCATCAGCCGGCCCCCGGCGCGGCGCCGTCGGCCGCCAGGCGGGCGGCCAGCGATGCATGTATGGGAAAGACCTTGTCCAGCTGCGCGAGCCCGAGCACGCTCATCGCCGCCTCGCTGACGTCCACCAGCCCGAAGCGCAACGCGAGCTTGCGCGCGGCCTGGTAGCCCTCCACCAGGCTCGCGATCCCGGAACTGTCGATGTAGGTCACCGCGCGCAGGTCGACCAGGGTGTGATGTCCCTGCTGCAGGCTGCTCAGGATGGCGCGACGCGCATCGGGCGAGCAGGACAGGTCGACGTCGCCGGTCAGTTGCACGATGTCGTAACCCCCTTCGCGGCGCACGGTGAAGCTCATCACGCGCCCCTCGCTTCGCTGAGGTCGTGCAGACGGCGCGTCATGCAGAGCACATTGCCCATATCCCCGGGCAGGTGGCGCCACGTGCAGTGGTCCATCAATGTCTGCATGAAGTGCGTTCCCAGCCCCCCCGGGCGCAGATCGGAGAGCGCGCGCGGCGCGATGTCGGTCAACGGCGCCGGCGCGGCGAAATCGACGACCTGGATCTCGATCTCGCGGCCATTATTGGAGATCTGCACCACGATTTCACCCGCCCCGGCCGCGCCGTAGGCATGCTGGATCACGTTGCAGGCAGCCTCGTTGACCGCGAGCACCAGTTCGTCGACGAGCCGTGGCGCGAGTCCAGCACCGCGCAGCGCAGCGGCGAATTCCGCGCGCAGCGGCGCGAGAACGGTGGGTGTCGCGAGCACGCGTCGACGCAGCAGGCAGGCCGCGTCGTCCGCGGCGGCGGCGCCGTCGATCACGAGCAGCGTGACGTCGTCGCTGGCCGCGTAACCGGCCGCGTGCCAGGCGCCCAGCAGCGCGTCGAGCCTGAGCGCCGCGTCGAGCGGCGCGACCCCCGCCAGCAGGCGCTCGAGGCCCGACGCGCCGAGCGCGCCCGAGCGCGCGCGGCTCTCGCTCAGGCCGTCGGTGTAGAGGTACAGCGCCCCGCCCGCCAGCGCCACGCGCTGCGTGGGAAATTCCTGACCATCCACCACGCCGAGTGGCGGCGCGCTACCGGCGAAGCGCCGCCAGTCGCCGTCGGTCGTGTGCAGCAGGGGAGGAGGGTGTCCGGCGTTGGCGAACTCGACCTTGCCGCTCAGGGGCTCGAGAAAGCCCACCACCGCGGTCACGAAGAGCCCGAGCGGCGTGGTCTCGCAGAGTTCGGCGTTGACCTCGGCGAGCAGGGTGCTCGGCGTGGCGACGCGGCGTGCCAGGCAGCGGAGCAGTCCCAGGGTGCGGGCCATCAACAGCGCCGCGTTCATGCCCTTGCCGGCGACGTCGGCGATGCAGAAATACACGCGCCCGTCGGCGAGCGGCATGAAGTCGAAGAAGTCGCCCGAGACCTCGTGCGCCGGCAGGTTGCGACCATGCACCGCGAAGCCGCCGTCGCGCGGCGCGGGCAGCAGGCTCTCCTGGATCTGGCGCGCGAGCTCGAGCTCGCGCTTGACGCGCTCCTGCAGCACCAGCGCCGCCGCCATGCTCGCGTTGTGGATGGCGAGCGCGGCGGCGGCCGCGACCGTGGTGGCGAGTTCGAGATCGGCGGTGCCGAAACGTCCGTCGCCGCCGCGCTTGTTCAAGAGTTCCAGCGCACCGAGCGGCGCGCCGCGCACCGCGAGTGGCACGCACAGGATGGAACGGGTGACGAAGCCGGTGCCGGCATCGACCGTGGCGGCGAAGCTGGGCTCGCGTGCGACGTCGCGCGCCATGCGCGCCTCGTTCCGCTTCACCGTCTGGCCGACGATGCCCTCTGCGGCCGGCAGCGTGAGCCCGCGTATGTCCACCGGGCCGGCACAGGCGCGGCATACCAGCTGCTCGCCCTCGAGCAGGAAGATGGAACCCGCTTCGGCGCCCAGGTGCGCGATACAGCGGTCGACCGCGTGACGCAGCGTCTCGTCGATGTCGAGCGTGCTGGCGAATTCCTGGGTCAGCGCCGCGAGCAGGCCTGCGCCGGGCTCGCCGCCGGGCAGGTCGGCCGCGGCGCCGCTCACTTGAGCAGCGCCTTGAGACGCGCGAGGTAGTCCTGTTCGTCGGGCGCGCCGCCGCGCTGGCTCGCCTGCCACAGCACCTGCGCCAGGCAGTCCAGCATGCGGTGCTCGGCCGCGTGCACGTCGCCACCGGCCTGCATCACCAGGCTGCGGTGCACGGCCTGGATGCCGCTCGGCCTGTCGGTCTGCAACTGTTCGACCAGCGCGACATGGAGGCCGAGGTGCAGGAAGGGGTTGATCTCGCCCGGCGCGAAGTCGCGGGTCATCGCGCGCTCGCCCTCGCCGAGCAAGCGGTGGTATTCCGGATGGGCGCGGAGCACGTTCGCCACCAGGTGCTCGAGCGGCGAAAGCGGCTCGTCGGTGGTGAGCTTGCGCCACAGATCAAAGAAGAACTGGCGGGACTGGTCGCGCGATTCGACGAACATGGCGACACTCTACCAGCGCCGCGTGGCGCGCGGCGAATTCAGGCCTTGCCGCGCCAGCCGCACAGGTCGTGGACCACGCATTGTGCGCAGTGCGGCTTGCGCGCGGTGCACACGTAGCGCCCGTGCAGGATCAGCCAGTGATGGGCGTGCAGGCGGTACTCGGGCGGCGTGGCGCGCAGCAGCGCCTGCTCCACCGCGAGCGGCGTCTTGCCGCGCGCGAGCGTGGAGCGGTTGCAGACGCGAAAGATGTGCGTGTCGACCGCGATGGTCGGCTCGCCGAAGGCCACGTTCAGCACCACGTTGGCGGTCTTGCGTCCGACACCCGGCAGCGCCTCGAGCGCGTCACGGTCGCGCGGCACCTCGCCTGCGTAGTGCTCGAGCAGCAGGCGGCAGGTCTTGATGACGTTCTCGGCCTTGGTGTTGAACAGGCCGATGGTGCGGATGTGCTGTTTCACGCCGGCGACGCCGAGCGCCAGCATCGCGCGCGCGTCCGGCGCCGCCGGGAACAGGCTCGCGGTCGCCTTGTTGACGCTGACGTCGGTGGCCTGTGCCGACAGCATCACGGCGATCAGCAGTTGAAATGGCGTCGCGTAGTGCAGCTCGGTCCGCGGCGCCGGGTCCCGCTCCGCGAGTCTTCGAAAGAACTCGGCCTTCTGCGCGCGATTCACGGCGCCTCACCGCGGCGACGCGCCACCGCCGCGCGCACCGCGTCCTTGAGAGACGCGCCGTCGGTCTCGAGTGGCACCAGCTCCACGCCGCGCGGCGCGCGCGGACCGGCACCGATGCGCGCCATGCGCCGTGCATGGCGCG
>JAIEQK010000059.1 GCA_019747795.1 Gammaproteobacteria bacterium
CCGCACTGCCCTGGCTGCCGGCCGCGGCAGACGGCGCGCTCGCGGCGCGATGAGCCGGCGACTGCGCATCCTGCTGTGCGGCGCGCTGCTCTGCGCGGCCGGCGCCAGCAAGGCCCATCCCCTCGGCAACGACACGGTGAACCGCGCAGCGCAGCTCGCGGTGGACGGCGACCGGCTGCGCATCGACTACCGGCTGGATCTCGCCGAGGTCCCGACCCTGCTCGCCGCGCAGCGCGCCGACCAGGACGGCGATGGCGAGGTGAGCGCGACCGAGTGGCAGCGCGACGCCGAGGCCTGGGCGCGCGCGCTGCCGGCGCAGCTGACGCTCGAGGTGGACGGCGCGCCCGCGAAACTCACAGCAGGCGCGCCGCACTGGTCGCTGGTCGCCGGCGCGGCGGGGCTCTCGCAGCTGCGCCTGGCGGTCGAACTCGTCAGCGTCGACGCCTGGCGGGGTGAGCATCGCGTCGTCTACAGCGACGGCGCGCGGCCCGACGAGCCCGGCTGGCGTGAGATCTGGGCCGAGGTACGCGGGGGCGCCGCACTCGTGCAGGGCGACGTCGCGCGGCGCGATCGCAGCGCCGGGCTGACCCGATTTCCGACGACCGCGGCGGCCTGGCCGCGGGACACGCGCGCGACGCTGGTGGCGCGCTTCGTACCGACCGCCGCAACCGCGCGCATGAACACGACATCGCCCGCGCCCGGCCCGGCGGCGGACACGAGCGCGGTGCGCGGTCCCGCCGCGATGTTCGGCCTCGGTGTGCATCACATCGCGACCGGCTGGGATCACCTGGTGTTCCTGCTCGGTCTCACGCTGCTGGCGCGACGGGGGCGGGATCTCCTGGCGGTGGTCACCGCCTTCACCATCGCCCACAGCCTGACCCTCGGGCTCGCCGCCGCGGGCCAGGTGCGGCCGCCGGCCGCCTGGATCGAGCCGGCCATCGCGCTCAGCGTCGCCTGGGTGGGCGCGCTGTGCCTGCTCGGCCGGCGCGGGCACGGCCTGCCGCTCGCCTTCGGCTTCGGGCTGGTGCACGGCTTCGGCTTCGCCGGCGCGCTGGCCGACAGCTTCGCCGGCGCCACGCTCGGCGGCCACGGCTGGCTGCTCTCGCTCGCCGCCTTCAACCTCGGCATCGAGGCCTTCCAGCTCCTGTTGCTGGCGGCGCTGGCGCCCGTGCTCGCCTGGGGCTCGCGCCGCGCCGGCGCGCTCGTTGCGCGACGCTGCGCGGCCCACGGCGTGCTGTGGAGCGGCGTCGGCTGGTTCGTGGCGCGCCTCGCCGGCGCCTGAGGCCGTTCGCCTTTCGAAGCCGTTCGAGCGGCAATAGAATCCCTGCTTCATCGCGCGAGCCTGAGCCGCCCGCGCCTGGGTTCACGCGAAGGAGCACTCACCGATGACCGTCAAACTCTATGCCATGACCTGTGGCTATCTCGACATGCCGATGGAGCTCCTCATCGAGGGCGGCACCGGCACGCTGCGCATTCCGATCCCGGCCTACATCATCGAGCACAAGAAGGGCGTGGCGCTGTTCGATTCCGGCATGTCGCTCCTGGTGCAGAAGGACAAGAACAAGGCGCTCGGCCCGCTCGAGCCCTACTTCGCCGTGCATTTCGAGCCCGGCGAGGAAGTCTCCGCGCGGCTCGCCGCCATCGGCCGCGACGCCTCCAAGGTGGACTTCCTGATCAACTCCCACCTGCACTTCGATCACGCCGGCGGCAACGCGCTGGTGCCGAACGCGCGCGTCATCGTGCAGAAGAAGGAATGGGAGGCCGGCCACGTGCCGGAGCTGATCCAGGCCAACTACTACGACCCGCGCGACTACGACCACGGCCACCAGGTGCTGCAGGTCGACGGCGAGTACGACGTGTTCGGCGACGGCTCGCTGCGCTGCATCCCGACCCACGGCCATACGCCCGGCCACCAGTCGCTGCACCTGCATACCGAGAGCGGCGAAGTGGTGCTGTGCGGTGACGCCTGCTACCTGCGCAGGACGCTGGACGAGATGCGCCTGCCCGGCATCGTGTCGGACAAGGAATCGATGATGAAGTCGCTGCAGAAGCTGAAGGATCTGCAGAGCCGCGGCGCGAAGATCATGTACGGCCACGACCCGGAGTTCTGGAGCACCGTGCCGCAGGCGCCGGCCCAGGCCGCCTGAACGGCCACGCGCGACAACGACAGAACAGACCAAGAGAGGAAGCGAACGTGAAACAGCTCAATTTCGGCAATGTGACCATCGACCGCGTGCAGGACTGGTACGGCGCGCTGCTGCCGCTGAACGTCTTCTACCCGACCTTCGACCAGGCGATCCTGGACTCCCAGCGCGACTGGCTGGAGCCGCACTTCCTGCCCGCCAAGGGCGCGCCGAACGAGGAGATGCTGCACCTCTCGCTGCACACCTTCGTCGTGCGCTCGGGCAAGAACGTGATCTTGGTCGACACCTGCGTGGGCAACCACAAGAAGCGCAGCACCGTGCCGGACTGGATCGACTACAGCTCGCCCTACATCGAGAAGCTCGCCGCCGCCGGCGTCACGCCCGAGCAGGTCACCCACGTGATGTGCACGCATCTGCACTTCGATCACGTCGGCTGGAACACCAAGCTCGAGAACGGCAAGTGGGTGCCGACCTTCCCCAACGCGCGCTACATCTTCGACCGCGACGAGTTCGAGGGCTGGGCGAAGAACCCCGATGATCATGGCGTCGACGGCTCCTACATGGACAGCGTCGTGCCGGTCTACGAGGCGGGCAAGGCGGATCTCGTCGCCAGCGACTTCGCGCTCGACGACACCGTGTGGCTCGAGCCGAGCCGCGGCCACTCGCCGGGCCACGTGTGCATCAACATCAAGGGCCAGAAGGGCCAGGCGCTGATGACCGGCGACTCCTTCCACCATCCGATCCAGGTCGCCTATCCCGAGTGGCACAGCGCGTTCTGCATGGATCTCGCCGCGTCGACCAACTCGCGGAAGAAGATCATCGACAAGCTCTGCGACAAGGACATCTGGATGCTGGCCGCGCACTTCAACACGCCGACCGCCGCGCACGTGGTGAGCAATGGCGCGCGGGCGAAGCTGAAGGTCTGAGGCGCAGGACCGCGCCGCCGACACATCGGCGGCGCGGTATGTTTTCAAACGTCGACAGGCCCTGTAGGTCGGACTTCAGTCCGACATTCATTTCCAGAGCCATGATCGAAGCCCCGGCATGAATGTCGGGTGCAAGTCCGACCTACACGAGATAGTCCGTTCCGTCGCTCCCATGCTGCTCGCCCAGATCTCCGATACCCATGTGCAGCTGCCGGGCGGCGAACTCGACCGCTACTACGACACCGCCGGGCACCTCGCGCGCGCGGTAGCCCATCTGAACGCGCTCTCGCCACAGCCGGACGTGGTGCTCCTGACCGGTGACACGGTGGATGCCGGCGCGCCCGCCGAGTACGCGCGCCTGCGCGAGATCCTGGCGCCGCTGCGCGCGCCGCTGTTCGTCATTCCCGGCAATCACGACGAGCGCGAGGCGATGCGCGCGGCTTTCGGCGCCGACGCTTACCTGCCGGCGGACGGTTTTCTGCAGTACGTGGTGGAGGAGTGGCCGCTGCGGCTCATCGCGCTCGACACCGTGGTGCCGGGCGAGCCGGGCGGGCGGCTGTGCGAGGCGCGCCTGCGCTGGCTGGACGCGCGCCTGGCGGAAGCACCGACGCGACCCACGGTGCTGTTCCTGCACCATCCGCCGTTTCAAACCGGCATGACCCTCATGGATCGCATGGGACTCCGCGAGCCCGAGGGGCTCGCGCGCGTGGTCGCGAGCCATTCCCAGGTGCGCCACGTCCTCGCCGGGCACCTGCACCGACCCATCGTCACCGCCTTCGCCGGCACGATTGCGAGCACCTGTCCCTCCACCGCCCACCAGGTGGCGTTGGACCTGCCGCCTGACACAGGTCTCAGCGTGGTGATGGAACCGCCGGCCGCGACCCTGCTGTACTACGACGAGCGCGCCGACACGCTGGTGCATCACCTGAGCTACGTCGGTGAACGGCCGCGGCATGTGCTGCACGACGGGCAGGCGTGGCAGCTGCATGAGGCGCCGCCGGCGAGGTTTCGGGGCTGAGATCACCCGCTCTGGATTCAAATGGCGGGTCGAAACCGGCCCTGCAATGCAATGTCGCACTGACGTGCATGGCCGATTGAAATCGGCCCTACAACGGAGCCACCTGTAGGGCGGGTTTTAACCCGCCATTTGGTCCCAGCGCCCTGCTCGAAGCCCCGGGCGAATGTCGGACTGAAGTCCGACCTACAGGGGATGGCGTATTGAAGGCCGTGCTGGCAGCGCGTCAGACCGGTGTCGCCAGCAAGGTCGCCACGCGCGACGTGTCGTACACGCACACGCGCTCCTTGAAGCGCAGGCCGTCCGCGGTGCGTACCAGCAGGTCGTAGTAGCTGCCCGCCTGGTAGACCTCGCTCACGCCTTCGTTCAGCGTCTGCACCACGATGTAGGACGAGGACACGCGCAGAGTCTCGCCCTCGCGCGCGGTGATGCGCACGCCGGACTGGGCGTGCCGATAGCGGTGCGCCTGGTAGATGTTGGCGTTGCGCAAGGAATACACGCGGTCCTGCATCATGCCGCGGCTGTCCAGCAGCAGGAGCGGAATCGGATAGCCGAAGGCGTGGTTCTCGCGGGCGATCATCTGGTAGAGCCCGTCTTCCACGAAGAACTCGGGCCAGCGTTCCAGTTCACCTTCGTCCAGCGCCGCGCAGTACTCGGCGAACAGCCGCTCGATATCGAAGTATTCGCGCATCTCGTCCATGGGGGTCAACGCGCTCCCCAGCCCATCAGGTCGCGGTAGCCGCGCCAGAAGCTCCTGATCATGTGCTCCGTGATGAGGCTCGTACCCTGGTCGCGGCTGTCGTCGCCCATGCCCATGTAGGAGGCGTCGTCGGCGTCGCAGGATTCCACCGCACGCTGCACGAGCTCGGTGGCCTCGGTGTCCTCCATCGAAATGTACCCGGCCGGGCCGGCCAGGTTGGCCTGCTTGAGACGCAGGCGGCGCAGTTCGGCATCGTCGTCCTGGTAGCCGAAGAAATGGAACACGAGTTCGAACTCGCCGGCGCTCTTCGGCAGCACCTGGCGCACCGCCATGGTGTTGTGGATCTGCTGGATGACGGTGCTGGGGAACAGCGTGTGGATGTTGTTGCTGGTCTGTTCTTCCAACTCGCGGCGGGTGTTCAGCAGGCTCGGATCGGCGAGCTTGAGATTCGCGCGATAGGTGGCGATGTCGTGCTTCTGGTAGTCGCTCGCGGTGTCTTCCTCGGCCTGCGGCGTGGTGGTGATGATGGAATGCAGGCCGTGGCGCGGGTCGACGATGCTGCGTCCGCGCATGTTCGAACGGTAGATGTTGAACGTGGTGTGGAACAGGTGCAGCAGGCTCGCGTGGTAGGGGTCCTTGACGTTCTCGTAGTAGAGCTTCCAGTTCGACTTCGCGTACTGGCGCGTGCAGCCGAGGTATTCCACCGGCTTGTGAAAGATGCGATCGACCCACGGCAGCATGGTGGGCCCGATGTAGTCGGTCAGCGTGGGCGACTGCTCGGACAGCGTGCCGAACACGATGCCGCGATAGTCCTCGACCTTGACCGGCGGCAGGCCGTGGGCGGCCATGTCGAAGTCTTCCGGCATGCCGGTCTTGTCGTTCAGGCCCTTCTGGAACGGCACGCCGCGCAGCCGGCCGCGCTCGTCGTAGGCCCACTGGTGATACACGCAGCGGTGCGCGCGGGCGTTGCCGCGAAGCTCGCGGCAGACCATCGCGCCGCGATGGGCGCAGCGATTCACCCAGGCGGCGAGGTCGCCGTCACGGGTGCGGGTCACCACCACGGGCGTGGTGCCGATGAAGGTGGACTTGAAGTCGCCGGGCTTGCGCAGTTCGTCGGCCAGGGCCAGGAAGTGCCAGGTGGGGCCGCGATGGATGCGTTCCTGCTCGCGCTCGAAGATGGCCTGCGAGGTGAACACCGCGTAGGGCACGCGGCTGCCGTCGTCGGACGGCCAGGGGAAGTGGTCGAGGGAAAGGGACTCCAGCCGTGCCGCCATCAGACGCTCCTCCGTAACGCAGCGCGCCGGCGCCGCTCATGCACCATAGGAGCGCGAGCGGCGAACGGTCAAGCCGCCTCGGCCGCGATCTGGCGCAGCGCGCGCTCGAAGACGTCGACCGGCTGGCCGCCCTGCAGCAGGTGGCGCTGGTTCAGGATGATCGCCGGCACCGCGTTGATGCCGTGCTGGTGGAAGAACTGCTCGCGCTCGCGCACCTCCTCGGCGTAGGCATCGCTGCCCAGCACGCGCGCGGCCTCGAGGCTGTCCAGCCCGACGTGCTCGGCGGCCTGCAGCAGCACGGCGTGGTCGCCAGGATTCTCGCCGCGAGTGAAATAGGCTTCGAACAGCGCGACCTTGAGCGCCTTCTGCTTGCCCTGGGCGTGGGCCCAGGCGAGCAGGCGGTGGGCGTCGAAGGTGTTGTAGATACGGTCGCGCTTGTCCAGGCGGAACTCGAAGCCGAGCTCTGCGCCGCGCTCGCGGATGGCCTCGCGCGTGCGCGCCGTGTCGGCCGGCGCCATGCCGTACTTCTGCATGATGTGCTCGTCGAGATCCTGGCCCTCGGGCGGCATCTGCGGGTTCAGCTCGAAGGGCTGGAACTCGAACTCGACCTCGAGTTCCGGAATGCGCGCGATGGCCTGTTCCAGCGCACGCAGCCCGATGATGCACCAGGGGCAGGACACGTCGGATACGAAGTCGATTCTCATCTGGGTGGGCATGGGGTGGTCTCCGCAATCGATGGCCGCATTGTATGGCCGAATGCGTTCGACCATTCGCATTACATGGGTGCCGTGCATGGCCGGTTGAAACCGGCCCTACAGGTAACGCCGTCGCGTCGCCGAACGCACAGGCGCCATTCGGCCACGCAGGCGCCGTTGTAGGGCCGATTTCAATCGGCCGAACGCAAGACCTTTACCGGCAGACTCTTCAAGCCCACCAGCCGGTTGTTCGGCATGTAGGTCGGGGCGCCGGTGAGTTCGAAGGCGAGTCCGCTCGCCAAGAGTTCGTCGAACACGATGGCGAGTTCGAGGCGCGCGAGCGCCGCGCCGAGGCAGAAGTGCACGCCGGCGCCGAAGCCGAGATGGCGATTGGGCGCGCGGGCGACGTCGAACTCGAAGGGGCGCTCGAACACCCGCTCGTCGCGGTTGGCGGACATCTCCCAGAACGTCACCTTGTCGCCCGTGCGCAGGCGCTGGCCGTGCAGGTCGGTGTCGCGCGTGACGGTGCGCCGCTTGTAGGCCGAGGGCGTGGTCCAGCGCACGATCTCCTCGATCGCGGTCTTCAGCAACCCACGCTCCGCGCGCAGTCGCTGCCACTGCGCCGGGTGCTCGAGGAACGCCAGCATGCCGCCCGCGATGGCGCGGGTGGTGGTCTCGGCGCCGGCTGGGAACAGGAGCGCGAAGAACGACCGCAGCTCGAAGTCGTTCAAGGTCGAGCCGTCCGCCTCGAAGCGCGCGTGCACGATGGTCGAGAAGATGTCGTCGCTCGGTTGCGCGCGCTTCGCGTCGATGCGCGATTGGGCGTACTGGCGCAGGCGACGCAGGTGTTCGCCGGCCAGCACCGACTGCGAGGGCGTCTCGATGGCCGCGTCCACCAGGTCGCAGAGCTCCAGGCGATCTTCCTCCGGCACGCCGAGCACGATGCAGATCGCCTGGGTGGGGATCTCGCGCGCGATTCGTGTCACGAAGTTCATGTCTTCGCCGGGTGCGATGCTCGCCAGCAGGCGGCGGGTGCGGGTGCGGAGTTCTTCTTCCAGTGCGGCCACGGCGCGCACCGTGAAGCCTTTGTTGACCAGTTCGCGCAGGCGGCGGTGATGGGGGTCGTCGGTGTGGTTCAGCACCTTGCCGGCGGTCGGTTCGTCCTTGATGGCGGTGCCGCCTGCGCTGCGCTCGCCGCCCTTGTCGGAGGAGAAGGTCGCGGGGTCCATGATCACCGCGTCGACGTCCGCGTAGCGGGACAGCACCCAGAAGCCCTCGCCGTCCGGCGTCACGGCACTCGGCGCATGCCAGTAGAGCGGTGCCTCGGCGCGCAGCCAGGTGAAGAACGCGTGGGGAAAGCCGGCCGCGAAGCTGCGATCGTCGGACAGGTCGACCGCGTCGGGCGCGCTCACGCCTTGGGCCTCGCGAGCGGCGGCAGGGTGATGCCGGCCTGCTGTTCCAGCACCTTCACCGTGGCATAGAAGTCCTCGTGACCGAGGCCCTGCGCGAGGGCCTGCTGATACACCCCGAGCGCGGCCGCGGTGGCCGGCATGGACGCGCCGACGGCGGCGCCGGATTCGAGCGCCAGGGTCACGTCCTTGGCGGCGATCGACAGCGCGAAGATGTCCTGCTCGAAGCGGCGCGCGAGCAGGAGCGGCGCGCGCGCGACCAGCGAGCCGGCCGAACTCACCTTCAGCACCTCGAGCAGGGTGGAGGGATCCATGCCCGCCTTGGCGCCCATCACGAAGCCTTCCTGGATGAGCACGCTGGCGCACAGGAAAATTTGGTTGTTGACCAGCTTCGCCAGCGTCCCGGCGCCGGACGCACCGAGATGGAAGAGATGCTTGGCGAAGCAATTGATGAGCGGCTTCACAAGCGTAAAGGCGGCCTCGTCACCGCCCACCATCACGGCCAGCGTGCCGTCCTTCGCGGCGACCTTGCCGCCCGACACCGGCGCGTCCAGGTAGGCGATGCCCTGCGCCGCGGCGCGCGCGGCGAGTTCGCGATTGAGCGCGAGCGCGTTGGTGGAGAGATCGACCACCGTGCGCACGGCGCCCGGGGCAGCCAGTAGCGCGTCCATCACCGCCGCGACCTGGGGTGGGCCGGGCAGGGACAGGAACACCACCTCGCAGGTCTGTGCGAGCGCGGTCACCGAGTCCGCCGCGCGCGCACCCTCCGCGACGAGGCGCGCGATGGCGTCGGCGGCGAGATCGTGAACCACGAGTACATGGCCGGCGCCGACGAGTCGCGCCGCCATCGGGCCGCCTATGGTGCCGACCCCGATGAAGCCCAAGCTGGACATCTTCTCCTCCCCTCAACAGGTCGAGTCCGCGCGTGACCGTCACGCGCGCTTGCTCATCATTTCCAGCCGACCGTCTCGTAGCCCTTGTCGCGCAGGCAGCGCTCGACGTAGGCGCGGTAGGCCGGGTTGGGCGCGGGCGGCGCGAAGATCCGCTGCACGAGCGTTGCCGCCGCCGCGCCCGCCGCGCCGATGCCGGCGCCCTGTGCGACATTCCCCGCGATGGCGCCGCCGACCGCACCGGCCGCGGCGCCGGCAGCGGCATTGCGCGCCGTGTCGGTGGCCGTCTGACCCACCTGGCCGCCGTAGTCGCTGGCACCCGCCTGTTCGGCCAGGCGACCGCATTCGGCGACGGCGGCCGCGCCCGCGTTCGGGTCGCCCCCCGCCGGCCCGGCGTAGAGCACGGGTTGATTGCTGGCGCAGGCGCTGAGCAGCAGGGCCGACACGAGGGGCAGCAGTGACGTCAGGCGCATGCGGAAGACTCTCGGCTGTGAGCGGGATGACATGCCGCCACCATAGCAGGCCGCGGCGGGCGCGCGTTGCGGGCGATCACGCCGGCGCCGCATTCAGGGCGAGTCGCTGTCCTGCCGCGCCATGGCCCGCGCCACGCCGTCGCCCACCGCTTCCAGATGGGCGGCGGTCGCGCGTCGCGCTGCGTCGGCGTCACCCGCGAGGATGGCCGCGCGGATCGCGCGGTGCGCTGCCTTGACCGCGCGGGAGAAGTACAGCGAGCCGTAGGCGCTCTTGATGTAGAAGTCGCTCCTGTCCCACATGGTCGCGGCGATGGCGGCGGTCAGGGGTGAGCGCGCGAGCTGGTGGATGCGGCCGTGGAACAGCAGGTTCAGGCGCCGCCAGGTGGGGTCGTGTTCGGCGGGGCCGCCGGCGCTCGCGGCGCGCTGGTCGATGTCGGCGCAGAGTCGCTCGAACCCGATGACGTCGTCGGCCGTGCGCCGCGCCGCCGCGAAGGCCGACACCGTGCCCTCGGCCGCCGCGAACAGGGTGAAGAAGTCGCGTACCTCGGCGGGCGTCGGCGTCACGACCCGGCAGCCGACCTGTGGCACGATCTGCACCAGGCCTTCGTTGGCCAGCCGCTTCACGGCCTCCATCACCGGTACCCGGCTGCAGTGGAGTGAGCGCGCAAGTTCGACCACCGACAGCTTGGTGCCGGGCCCCCAATCACCCTCCAGGAGCTGGCGCTTCAGGTGCTCGTAGGCGGCGTCGGCGCGCGCCGCCGAAGGCGAGGCGGACATGCCGAACGGGACATCGAAAGCCTCTTGAGTGGACATGGGACTCGCTCGACCCTGCTTGCTCGTCGCGGGTGGGGTTGGTGACATACTAATATATTAGTTTAGTATCGCGACATCGGCCGCGAGGGTGCCGTCACAGGGGCCTGCCTCCACGTCGCCAGGGTCAGGGGAGAGCATCATCGATGAAACTACGTCTGGGCGCCTTCATGCTGCCGAGCGCGGGCGCCACGCCCGCGGACTTCGAGCGCGGCTTCGCCGGGCAGAACCCGCGCTACTACCAGCGCGGTCTCGCCGACTGCGCGCGCCTGCTCAGCCAGGTCGAGGATCTCGGCTTCGATTTCTGCGCGTTCTCCGAACACCACTTCCACGTCGAAGGCCTGGAGTTGTCGAACAACCCGGTGCTGCTCGGGCTGTGGGCGGCGATGCAGACCCGCCGCATCCGCATCGGCCAGATGGGCAACGTGCTGCCCGCGCGCAATCCGCTGCTGCTGGCCGAGGATCTCGCGATGCTCGACCAGATGTCCGAGGGCCGCATGTGCGCGGGCTTCGCGCGCGGCTACCAGGCGCGGCACGTGATGACCGTCGGTCAGAAGATGAACGCGGTATGGACCGCCGCCAACGACCCGGACTTCGCCGAGCACGACCGCATCAACCGCGAGCTCTTCACCGAGCACTACGACATCATCCGCAAGGCCTGGGGCCAGCCGATGTTCCGTCACGAGGGCGCGCACTGGACCATCCCGCCGCGCGGCATCGTGTGGGACCACCCCGCGACGCGCGACATGGCGCCCGGCATGGTCGACGCCGAGGGCCGGCTCGCGCAGGTCGGCATCGCGCCGCTGACGCTGCAGGATCCGGCGAGCATCGAGATCTTCATCCCCTTCACCATGAGTCCGGCGACCATCGAATGGTCGGCGCGCGAGAACATCACACCCATCATCTTCTCGCCCATCGAGGCCCACGCGAAGGGCGCCGTGTCGCTCTACCACGAAGCTTCGCGGGCCGCTGGCCGCGAACTCGCGTGGGGGCAGGGCCTTGGCCATTTCCGCGAGATCGTGGTGGCCGATACCGAGGCCGAGGCGCTCGCCATCCAGGAGCGCGGCCTGGGCTACATCTGGACGCGCTGGCACGACTGGTTCCATTTCAACGAGGCGCTGCGCCATCCGGGCGAGACCGGCGTCATTCCCAACACCCCCGCGACCATGCGCGAGCGGGGCTATTCGATCTGCGGCACGGTGGACAGCGTGGCGCGCCAACTGGAGAACATGATTCGCATGTTGAATACCGATCTGATCGTGCCGTGGATGGCCGCCGGCCCGGCGCCCATCGATGGCCTGCTGCGCAGCAACGAGCTCTTGGTCGAGAAAGTGCTGCCGAAGCTTGGCATCAGCCTCGCGCAGCGCGAACCGCGTCTGCGCGCCGATTACGCCGGCCCAGGCTGGCGCGCACAGAGCGAGGTGTGACATGGCGGTGCGCAACGGTGGAGAGTACAAGGCAGGTCTCAAGGACGGGCGCGAGGTCTGGTACGACGGCAAACGGGTCGAAGACGTCACGACCTTCCCGGAGTTCCAGGCCGCGATCCAGTCCATCGCGGACCTCTACGATCTGCAGCACGACCCCGCGCACCGCGCGGTGCTGACCTGCGAGGTGCCGGACTTAGGACTCGTCGGTCGCGCCTTCGAGATGCCGCGCACCCACGAGCACCTGCGCCTGAAGCGCGAGGCCTACATGACCTGGGCGCGGGCCAACTGCGGCATGATCGGGCGCAGCCCCGACTTCCTGAACGTGATGCTGGCCGCGCTTGCCGCCAAGCGTGGCTTCTTCGCCGAGGCGAGCCCCGCCGGCGCCGATGCGATGGTGAACTACTGGAAGTACATCGCGAAGAACGATCTGTTCCTGACCCACGCACTGCTCGATCCGCAGTTGGACAAGGGCAAGCTCCGCCACCAGCAGTCCGACCCCGGCATCTGCCTGCGGGTGGTGGACCAGAACAGCGACGGGCTCGTGCTGTCCGGCATCAAGCGCATCGCGACCGCAGCGCCCTATGCCGACGAGATCCTGGTGTGGCCCTTTCCGCCGGCCTTTCAACCGGGCGAAGAAACCTACGCGAACGTCTTCGCGGTGCCCATGAACGCCAAGGGCCTGAAGACCATCTGCCGCGTGTCCTACGCGAACCACGGCAAGCGCCGCGACTTCCCGCTGTCCTCGCGCTTCGACGAGATGGACGCGACGGTCGTGTTCGACAACGTGCTGGTGCCCTGGGACCGCGTCTTCGTCAACCAGGACATCGCGCTCCTGAACCGCATGTACCGCGAGACGCGCATGCGCGAACTGACCGCCCACCAGACCAACGCGCGCCTCGAGGTGAAACTCGGCTTCGTCTACGCGCTGGTGGTGCGACTCGCCGAAGCGCAAGGGCTGGACAGCAAGCCCGACATCATGGAAATGCTGGGTGAGGCCGTGGTGCGGGTCGAGATGCTGCGCAACACCACGCGCGCCGCCGAGTACCAGGCGACGGTCGATCCCGAGAACGGCCTGCTCTATCCGGACCTCGCCGCGCTGCAGGTGGGCCGCGCCTGGGGACCCATCGTCTATCCCGACCTCGTGAAGATGATTCGCCGCATGGGCGGCGGCGCGCTGGTGCAGGTGCCGGTGTCGATGGACGAGTTCGACTCGCCGATCGGGCCGCACATCGAGCGCGCGCTGCGCGGCGCGGCGATGTCGGGCGTGAGCAAGACCCAGCTGCTCAAGCTCGCCTGGGACGTGTGCGGCAGCGAGTTCGGCGCACGTCACGAACTCTACGAAATGAACTACGCTGGTGAACGCAGCGCGCTCTTGGCCGGCATCCAGCGCGAGTACCCGCGCAAGGGCGAGTGGCTGCAGTATCTCGACGGCTTCCTGGGGGCGCTGTGAGCGAGGGTTACCAAAGTCTGTGGGGCGACCTGCGCGGCGCGAGCTTCGAGCAGGGCTATCTCGATGCCGGCGGCGTGCGCACCCGTTACCTGCGTAGCGGCACGCGCGGCGCGCCGCTGCTGGTGATGCTGCACGGCACGGGCGGTCACGCCGAGTGCTACTCGCGCAACCTCGCCGCGCATGGCGAGCACTTCGACACCTATGCCATCGACATGGTCGGCCACGGCTGGAGCGACAAGCCTGACCGGCCCTACGAGGTAGCGGTCTACGTCGACCACCTGCGCGCCGTGCTCGATGCGCTCGGTGCCGAACGCGCGCACATCTCGGGTGAATCGCTCGGCGGCTGGGTCGCGGCGCGTTTCGCGCTCGCCCATCCCGAGCGCGTGGCGCGGCTGTGTCTGAACACCACCGGCGGCGCGACCATGAACCCGGCGGTGATGGAGAAGATCAAGGCCTCGTCGCGCGCGGCGGTGGAGAACCCCACCTGGGAAGCGGTGCATGCGCGCCTCGCCTGGCTGATGGCCGATCCGGCTTCGGTCACCGACGATCTCGTCGCCTGCCGCCAGGCCATCTACCGGCAGCCGGGCTTTCGCCAGGCGCTCGAGAACATCCTGGTGCTGCAGGAGCCCGCCATTCGTCAGCGCAACAATCTCACCGACGACGAATGGGCGGCGATCCGCGCGCCGACCCTGGTGGTGTGGACGTCCCACGACCCGACCGCGCCGGAATCGGTCGGGCAGCGCATCGCCGCACTCATTCCCGGCGCGCGCTTCGCACTGATGCAGGACTGTGGTCACTGGCCGCAGTTCGAGGACGCGCCGCGCTTCAATCTTCTGCACATCGACTTCCTGCTCGACCAACACTGAGGACCGGCCATGCCCGTCGCCGCGCTGTTCGCCTCGCACACGCCGCTGAAGGATCACCATCACCCCGGCGACGAGGTCGCGCGCCAGGTGGACGAGCACCTCGGCGAGCTGCGTGCCTGGGTCGCGGATTTCCGCCCCGAGCTCGTGGTCGCCTGCGGGCCGGATCACTACAACGGCTTCTTCTATCGCCTCATGCCGAGCTTCTGCATCGGCACGGCAGCGGCGTCGGTCGGCGACTGGAACACGCCGGCCGGGCCGTTGCCGGTGGCATCCGAGCTCGCCGGATCTTGCGTCGAACACCTGCACGCGGCCGGCGTCGACGTCGCCATCTCCCATCGCATGGAGGTCGACCACGGCATGACGCAGTTGCTGAACCAGCTGTTCGATTGGTCGGCGCTGCCGCCCTTGTTGCCGGTATTCGTCAACTGCGCGGCGCCGCCGCGCCCGCCGCTCGCGCGGGTGTTCGCGCTCGGGCGCGCGCTCGGCGATTTCGTCGCCCGCCAGGACCTGCGCGTGCTGCTGACCGCCTCGGGCGGCATCTCCCACGACCCGCCCATTCCGACCCTGGCCGGCGCGCCCGAGCCGGTGCGCGAGCGCCTCATCATGGGTGGCGCGCTGGACGCGGCCGCGCGTGCCGCGCGGCAGGAACGCGTGCTGTCCGATGCCGCTCGGCAGGTGACGGGTGAGAGCGAGCGCACGCCGCTGAATCCGGCCTGGGACCAGGCCTTCCTCGCGCACCTCGCGGCCGGCGACGAGGCCGCGATTCGCGCCATGGACGACGACAGCATCACCCGCGAGGGCGGCTGCGGCGGGCACGAGATCCGCGCCTGGGTGGCGATCGCGGCCGCGGCGCGCGCGGCGGGCGTGCGTGACTTCCAGCTGCGCTACTACCGCGCGATCCCGGAGTGGGTCGCGGGCTATGCGCTCATGACGGCGACCTGACGGGTCGCCGTCGCGAACCGCACGCCGCGCGCGGCGTGCGGCCTCAGGCGACTCAGTGCGCCGCGGCGGCCGCGAGACTCGCTCGCGCCTGCTGCCGAATGTAGTGCTGCAGCCGTTCCAGCTCTCCATCAGTGATCTCGGCGAACTTCGGCATGCCGCGCGCGAGCCGGCCGCCGTCAACCACCACCGACTTGAAGCCGGCGAGCGTGAGCGGCATGGGCGACTCGCGCAGGTCCGGCGCGGTACCGCCCGACACCACGCCGCTGCCGTGGCATTGCACGCAGGACTTCGCGTAGAGCGCGAGCCCTTCGGCCGCGAGCTTGTCGTCGACCTTGAAGTCCGGAACATCCAGCGGCTTGGCGAAGGCCGGCGGCGGCGAGGGCGGCATCGGGGCCTTCCCGCCGAGCGCGAAGGTCAGCAGGCGCCGCGGATGCACGCCGTACTTCCAGCCGTGCTGCGCGGCGAGCGAGCCGGTCAGAAGACCCGCGCCGCCCCAGCCGACCAGCTGCGCGACGTACTGCTTGCCGTCCACGCTGTAGGTGATGGGCGCGGCGGTCAGACCCGAGCCCGCGTTGACCGACCAGAGCTTCGCGCCGGACGTGGCGTCGTAGGCGACCAGTTCACCGTCGGCGCGGCCCTGGAACACCAGGTTGCCCTTGGTGACCATGGTGCCCGGGTTCCAGTTGGGCGGCAGCGGCTGCGACCAGACCTTCTGCTGCTTTACAGGATCCCAGGCCAGCAGCGAGGCGGTGCTCCAGTCCTTGGGCGTGTCGGCGGTGGCGAACACCACGCCAGGATCGACGTGGAAATGCGGCGACTTCCACGCCTTCAGATCCATGCCCTTGTCGACGAATACGCCCGCCATCTCGATGGCCGGGATGTAGACCAGCCCGGTCTGCGGGCTGTAGGACATCGGGTGCCAGCTATGTGCGCCGACCGGGCTCGGCCACACCATCGCCTCGCCATTGTCGTAGCGCGCGCCCTTGATCTCGACCGGCCGGCCGGTCTTCAGATCGATGCGCTCGGCCCAGGTCACCTTGCCGAACTTCTCGGCTGACAGCAGCTCGCCGTTGGCGCGATTGATGACGTAGAAGAAGCCGTTCTTCGGCGCGTGCATCAGCGCCTTGATGGTCTGGCCGCCGTACTTCAGATCGGCCAGCACGATGTCCATGCTGGAGTTGTAGTCCCAGGTCTCGCCGGGCACGGTCTGGTAGTGCCACTTGTATGCGCCGGTGTCGGCGTCCAGCGCGACGATGGAACAGAGGAAGAGGTTGTCGCCGCCGCCCGGGCTTCTGATCTTCTGGTTCCACGGCGAGCCGTTGCCGGTGCCGAGCAGCACCTGGTTGAACTCGGGGTCGTAGGTGATGCCGTTCCACACGTTGCCGCCACCGCCGTACTTCCACCATTCGCCGGTCCAGGTCTTGGCGGCCATCTCCATGGCCTTGTCCTCGAAGCCCTCGGCGGGATTGCCGGGCACGATGTAGAAGCGCCAGGCCTGCTTGCCGGTCTCGATGTCGTAGGCGGTGACATAGCCGCGCGCGGCTTCGTGCTCCGTGCCGCCGTTGCCGATGATGACCTTGTCGCGAAACACCTTGGGCGCACCGGTGATGTAGTAGGCGCGGCGCGGATCGATGGTCATCGTCTCCCACAGCATCTTGCCGGTCTTCGCGTCCAGCGCGACGAGTCGCCCATCGACGGTCGAGATGACGAGCTTGCCCTTGTAGTAGGCCGGCCCCTTGTTCGACTCCCACATGATGCGCAGGCGATCGCCCGCGTGCTCGATGACCTTGGGGTCGTACTCCCACAGGAGCTTGCCGGTCTTCGCGTCCACCGCGCGGGTGTAGCTCCAGGTGCCGGTGAAATACAGCACGCCATCGACCGCGAGCGGCGTGCCGATCAGGGCGCGCTCGCCCGGCATGTCCAGCGCCCATGCGAGGCCGAGCTCCTTCACGTTGCCGGTGTTGATCTGGTCGAGCGGGCTGTAGCGCTGCTCGCTGCTGTCGTGGCCGTAGGCGGCCCAGTTGGCGCCGTCGCCGTGATTGGCGAGGTAGCGGTCGTCGACCACGGTGTCGGCGGCGCTGGCCAGGCCGGCCACGAGCGCCAGGACTGGCGCGAGCGCCAGGCGGAACATCTGCATAGGAATCTCCCCCACAGGAACGCCCACGTCGAATGGCCGTGGGCGGCCGGGATTCTATCCAGATTCTGATGCGCGCGTGCCGGGCGCCGTCTGGCCGGCCGGCACGCGCAGGCGGCGGGGACTCAGCCCGCGCGTGCCGCCCAGGACTGCAGGCCCGCGATGGCGTCCTTGTAGCCGCCGCTGCCGGGGAGCCGGCCTTCGGCGCGCGCGTCGTGGATGCACAGCAGCGGGCACAGTGGAATGCACACGCCGCAGTTGATGCATTCCTCGTCGTCGACGATGAAGCGTCCGAGGTAGTCGCTCTCGACCCGCGCGATGGCGTCCACCTTGCCCGGACAGGCGTGCTCGCAGGCGCCGCAGCCTATGCAGGTCTCGTCGATGTAGAAGTAACCCTTGTCGGCCTTGGCCATGACCCTCACCTCGCCGATGAGTAGACGGTGTGGAAGGCACAGGACGCGTTGACGAACTCCTGCAGGCTCTGGTTGTAGCGGTAGTAGAGATCGGACTTCAGCGGATCGGCCGCCACCAGCGTGAGCGGCGTGCCCATGTGGCTCAGGTAGTTGAGCGTCTGGGTCAGCGCCGGGCGACCGTCACCGGCCGCGATGCTGTCGATCATCGCGCGCCACGTCGCGCCGCTCGCGGCAAGGCCGAAGTCGGCGGCAGCCGCCGCGGCGGCGTCGACTTCCGCCACGTCCACCGCCTCGAACTCCTCGAACACCACGCGGAAGTGGCGGGCGAGGCCGTCGGCCGAGCCGTCGGTGACGGTGAAGGCGACGCTGCAGTCGATGTAGCCCAGGTGCTCCTGGCGCGCGCGGTTGGCCTTCATGAGGTCGCCAAGCTCGGCGAACCACGCCGCGCTCGGAAACGGGACGACCTTGCGGGTATCTTCGGCGACGGCGTTCATGCGGCCTTCCCCCACGGAAATTCGGCTGGGATGGTGCAGCGTGTGCTCCTGTCGAAGCCAGCAGCCTTGCAGCGCTGCTGGTACTCGGCGATGAACATGCGCCACATGTGCGCCACGCCTTCCATGCCCTGGTCGATGTGCTTCAGCCCGCCGCCGAGCAGCACCGCGATGGGTTCGATGAGCGCCGGTTCGACGAAGGCCGACAGCACCACCTGTTCGCCGATGTCGCAGAAGCGATGCATCTGCTCTTCGGCCGCGGCGCGGTTCGGATGGGTGTCGAGGTAGTTTTTGAACTCCAGCACGCCGTAAGAGACATGGCGCGCCTCGTCCTGCAGGCAGCGACGGAAGATCTCCTTGTCGACGTGGGTCTTGGCGATCATCTCGCCGGACCGGAAGATGGACAGCACCAGCCCTTCACCGAGCAGGTTGAGCAGGAAGGTGCCCATGGTGTGGGTCGGCGCGTTCAGGATCGCGGTCAGCGCCCACTCGAAGCCGGGCGCCGCGTGCAGCAGGCCGCCGCCCGCGATGGCGCGCTTGCGGAACACTTCCTGGTGCCGCGCCTCGTCCATGATCTGGGTGGCGAGGAAGCTCTTCACCTCGAGGAAGTCCTGCGGGATGCGGTACATCCACTTGGCGGGGAAGTCGCCGGCCGCGAACTCGATCTCGGTCAGAAAGGTACAGAGCTGGCAGGTCGCCTTCTCCAGATCCTCCGGCAGCGCCTCCAGCTCTTCCCAGGGGATGTCGCGGGTCGCGTTCCACTGCCGGGCCTTGGCTTCCTCGTAGAGGGTGATGACGTTGTCGGCCCACAGCTCGCCCTTGTCGACCACGGTGTACTCCTCGATCACCGGCATCTCGTGGCGGTAGGGTTCGCGCACCGCGCCGCGCGGCGCGAAGTTGAACCACTCGGCCTTGTCCGGCGCGTCGCCGTAGCCGCGGATGCGGTTGATGTCGGTATAGGTCATGCCGCGTGAAGAAGGCTTGGCGCGCTTGCCCCAGTTCGCCTGGTCGGTGTTCAGCCAGTGGAGCGAGTAGCTGCCGCGATGGATGTTCTCGACGTTGCGCTGGAGCACCTCGGCCCAGACCTGGAAGCGGCTGGTGTAGGTGGCCTCGTACTGCGCCAGGCCCTCGTCATCGAGGTTGGCGGCGACGGGCAAGGGACTCAAATCCTGGACGCGGACGCTCATACTTCTCTCCCCTGGGCTTGGCTGTGGCGGCCGGCCGGCGGCCGGGACCGTGGAGCAAGCCTGGTTTTTATTAACAAAACTATCAATAAGTATTTCCCCTAGGTTCGCATGGCCAATTCCCGCCCTGACGACGCGCCCGCCCGGCCCCCCGGTGCCCGCCGCCTCGCGCCCGACGCGCGCCGCGCCCAGCTGCTCACCTGCGCGCTCAAGGTGTTCGCGCGCCGCGGCCTCGGCGCCGCGCGGCACGCCGAGATCGCCGCCGAGGCGGGCATGTCGGTGCCGACGGTGTTCGTGTATTTCCCGACCCGGGAGGCGCTGGTGCAGGCGGTGCTGGAAGAAGTCGCGCGGCTCATCCACGACGACGTGCTGAAGCCGCTGCAGCGGGACGACGTGCCCGCGCCGACGGTGCTGCGCCAGTCGGCGCTGGCCTTCGCCGAGGCCATCGACCTGTACCCGGATCATGCCCGTGTGTGGCTGGACTGGAGCACCTCGGTGCGCGACGAGCTGTGGCCGCGCTACCTCGCGTTCCAGGACCGGGTGCAGGCGCTGTTGCTGACGACCACCCTGCGTGGCAAGACCGAGGGCTCGCTACCGGCCGACCTCGACGCGGAGGACGCGGTGCGGCTCCTGATCGGCTCGGCCTACATGATCGCGCAGATGAAGCTGACCGGCACCGACAGCGCGCGGGTGCGGCATTTCATCGAATCGCTGGTGGAGGGGTTCCTGTTCAGGCCCGCGCAGCGCTGAACGCTACCACGCCCGGTCGGCGCACCGACCGGTCAGGGGGGGGCGCGCTTCAGCCCGCGCGGCGGCGGCCGAGCGAGCGGCGGCCAATGAACGCACCGCCAAGCAGCGGCTGCGTGGCCGAACCGAGCGGCCCAAAGTGTTCACAAAACCGGCACGTGCCGCCGGCTCAGTCGTCTTCGCTCGCGTCGAGTCCCGGGAACAGGATGTCGGTGAAGCCGAAGCGGCTGAAGTCGCGAATGCGCATCGGGTAGAGGATGCCGTCCAGGTGATCGCACTCGTGCTGCACGACGCGCGCATGGAAACCCTCGACCTCGCGTTCGATTAGACGCCCGCCGAGATCGAAGCCGCGGTAGCGCAGCCGCGTGTGCCGCGGCACCACGCCGCGCAGGCCCGGCACCGACAGGCAGCCTTCCCAGCCGTCCTCGAACTCGCTGCCCAGCGGCGTCAGCTCGGGGTTGACCAGGATGGTCTCGGGCACGGGATCGGCGTCCGGGTAGCGCGGGTTGCGTGCCGTGGCATCGCGGTAGCCGAAGATCACCACGCGCAGGCCCACGCCGATCTGCGGCGCGGCGAGTCCCGCACCGTTGGCGGCATGCATGGTGTCGAACAGGTCCGCGACCAGGGCGGCAATCTCCGGCGCGGTCGGGTCGGCCACCGGCTGCGACACCGCCAGCAGGCGTGGGTCGCCCATGCGCAGGATCTCTCGTATCACGCTCGGTTCCTCCGGCAGGGATGCCCGGCTAGCATAGCGCGGCCCGCGCGCGGCGCGGCGCTACACGGGGGCGATGCGGGGCGATGAGCAGTCAGTACGGTTTGTTGCGTGAGCGGCGCTTCCTGCCCTTCTTCCTGGTGCAGTTCTGCGGCGCGGCCAACGACAACGCCTTCAAGTTCGCGTTCACCGCGCTCGCCACCTACAGCGCGGCGGAGTGGGGCGGGCTCACGCCCACCACCGCCGGACCGCTCATCGGCGGCATCTTCATCCTGCCCTTCCTGCTGTTCTCCGCGACCGCCGGTCAGCTCGCCGACAAGTACGACAAGGCCAGCCTCATCCGCCTGGTTAAGAATCTCGAGATCCTGTTCATGCTCGGCATCGCCGCCGGCTTCGTGTGGCGCGTCCCGGCGCTGCTGTTCGCCGGCGTGTTCCTGATGGGCATGCACTCTTCGCTTTTCGGCCCGACCAAGTATGCCTACCTGCCGCAGCACCTCGCCGAAGAGGAACTGGTGGGCGGCAACGGCATCGTCGAGATGGGCACCTTCGTCGCCATCCTGCTCGGCACCATGCTGGGCGGCATCCTGGTGGCGATCCCGGGGGATGGGCCGGGCTATGTCGCGCTCGTGTCGCTGGTGCTGGCCGTCGCAGGCCGCGTCGCGGCGGCCTTCGTGCCGGATTCGCCGGCGCCGGCGCCGCAGCTGCGCATCAACTGGAACCCGGTCTCGGAGACCCTCGCCAACCTGCGCCACGCCTACGGCAACCGCACCGTGTTCCTGTCGCTGCTCGGCATTTCCTGGATGTGGTTCTTCGGCTCGGTGTTCCTGACCACCTTCACCGGCTTCGCCAAGGAAAGCCTGGGCGGCGACGAAAAGGTCGTGACCTTGATGCTCGCGGTGTTCTCGGTCGGCATCGGGCTCGGCTCGCTCGCCTGCGAGCGGCTGTCCGGACACAAGGTCGAGATCGGGCTCGTGCCCTTTGGCTCGATAGGCATGAGCGCCTTCGCCATCGATCTGTGGCTCGCGGCCAAGGACTTCGTGCCCCATGCGCTGGTCGGGCCGGCGGCCTTTCTTGCCGATTCCAGTCACTGGCGCGTGCTGGCCGATCTCTTCCTGCTGGCGATGTTCGCCGGCTTCTACAGCGTGCCGCTCTACGCGCTCATCCAGAGCCGCAGCGACGCGAGCCATCGCGCGCGCATCATCGCCGCGAACAACATCCTGAACGCGCTCTTCATGGTGGTCTCGGCGCTGGTCTCGGCCGCGCTGCTCGAGGCTGGGCTCAGTCTGCCGCAGCTCTATCTTGTGCTCGGCCTGTTCAATGCCGCGGTGGCGCTCTACATCTACCTGCTGGTACCCGAGTTCCTGATGCGCTTCATCGTGTGGATGCTGATCCACACTGTCTATCGCCTGGACAAGACCGGCTTGGAGCGCATCCCGGAACACGGTCCGGCGGTGATCGTGTGCAACCATGTGAGCTTCGTCGACGCGCTGGTCATCGCGGCGGCCTGCCCGCGCCCGATACGCTTCGTGATGGACCACAACATCTTCAAGCTGCCGGTGCTGTCCTTCGTGTTCCGCACCGGCAAGGCCATTCCCATCGCGCCGGCGCGGGAAGATCCCGAGATGACGAAGCGCGCCTTCGAAACCGTGGCCGAGGCGCTGCGGGATGGCGACCTGGTCGGCATCTTCCCCGAAGGCCGCATCACCGACACCGGCGAGTTCTATCCCTTCAAGAACGGCATCAGCCGCATCCTGGAACAGACACCGGTGCCGGTCGTGCCCATGGCGCTGCGCGGCCTGTGGGGCTCGTTCTTCTCGCGCAAGGACGGGCGCGCGATGAGCAAGCCCTGGCGACTGCGGCCGCTCAGGCGGATCGCGCTCGCGATCGGCGCGCCGGTGGACGCCGCGCAGGCTTCGCCAGCGCACCTGCAGGCGACGGTCGCGGCCTTGCGCGGCGATTGGCGCTGAGCGCGACCCTCAGCGTTCGAGCGCCTGGGTGAGGGCGGCGAGGATGTCGTCGGGACCGGCCGGCTTGGCGAGAAAGGTCGCGCCCTGTTCCGCCACCGCGCGCCGGCTGGCGGCGTCGCTGTAGCCGCTGCAGAGAATGACCGGCAGGGTGTTGCCCGCGGCGCGCAGCGCGATGAGCAGCTCGCTGCCCGTCATGCGCGGCATGGTCTGGTCGGTGAACACCAGGTCGTAGGCGCCCGGCTCGTCCAGCACCAGGTCCAGCGCCTCGCGTCCGTCCTGGGCACGGGTCACTCGGGCCTCCATGCCCTCGAGCATCTCGCCGACGTAGGCCCGCACGCTCGGCTCGTCGTCCACCACCAGGATGCGCAGGCCCGCGAAGCCGACCCGGGAGTGGGCCGATACGCCATGGAGCTCGGTGTCCCGCGCATGGACAGCGGCAGCACCCTCGACGGCGCGCAGCAGCAGGCGGAACTCGGTGCCCGCCCCCGGCGCCGACTCGACCTGCACATGACCACCGGCCTGGTGCAGGATGCCATGCACCACCGCCAGGCCCATGCCGGTGCCGCGCCCCACTTCCTTGGTGGTGTAGAACGGCTCGAAGATGCGACGCAGGGTGTCGGCGTCCATGCCCATGCCCGTGTCCCGCACGCAGATCGGCACGTAGTGCTGGTGTTCGACCGGGGCCTGGCAGGCGCTGCAGTGTCCCTGCGCGGCGCTCTCGACACCGAGCGTGATGACGATCTCGCCGTGACTGTCGATCGCATCGCGCGCATTGACCACCAGGTTGACCAGCAGTTGGTGCAGGTCGATGGCGTCCATGCGCACGGGTGGCGTGTCCCCTGCTTCGACCACGCTGAAGCGGATCGAAGACGGCAGCATGGAGGCCAGCATGGTTTCCACCTCCCGCGCCACCCGCAGCGGCTCCGCCGCCTGGTGCTGGCCGGCGGGCTCGCGGCGGCTGAAGGCGAGCATCTTGGCCACCAGCTCGCGGCCACGTTCGCCGGCGGCGATCACCGCGCCGAGATACTCGGCCAGCTTGCTCGACCGATCGCTCACGAAACGCTGCATGGCGAGTTCGCTGAAGCCCACCACCGCGGTCAGCAGGTTGTTGAAGTCGTGGGCGATGCCACCGGCGAGCTGGCCAATGGCTTCCATCTTCTGCGCCTGCTGCACCTGGCGCAGCAGGCGCCGGTGCTCTTCTTCCTGCGCGCGTTCGAGGGTCACATCCTCCCCGATGCCGATGAAGGTGAAGTCGGCGTGGGGGGCGTCGACGCGCACTATCCTCGCGCTCAACATCACCGGCGGCTGGTCGGGTCGCTGGTAACGGAAGTCTTGGTGGATCTCATCGACGAGACCATCGACCAGGGCTGTCTGCTGACGTATCAGAGCGTCGCGATCCGTCGCGGGGACATACTCCATCCAGTCCAGCGCGCGGCTCTGCTCGGCAGACAGGCCCATGATGCGGCGAAAGGCCAGATTGGTGAACTGCGGCAAACCTTGGGCATTGGCGAGCACGATGCCGAGCGGGATGTTGTCGACCACCGCGCGCAGTCGTGCTTCGCTCGCGGCCAGGGCGTTCTCGGTCTGTTTGCGTTCGGTGATGTCGAGGTGGATGCCCATCACCCGTCGGGCGTGACCTTGCGCGTCGCGGTCCACCGCCTGGCCGCGGGTATAGACCCAGCGCCAGTGACCGTCCTTGGCGCGCAGCCGAATCTCCGCGCTGTAGAACGGCGAGCGACCGGCGAGATGCTCGCGCAGCGCACGCTCGCTGTTGATGTAGTCGTCGGGGTGCAAGAGCTTCAACCACGCGGCACGATCCGGTACCTCGGCCGGGATGTAGCCCAGCATCTCGGCCATGCGCGCGCTGTAGCCGAAACTGTCCTGCGCGACGTTCCAGTCCCACACGCCGATCTCGTTGGCCTCGAACACCGTCTTCAGACGGTTCTCGTTCTCGCGCATCGCCTCGTCGACCTGGTGGCGGTCGTGGATGTCGAGGTGGATGCCCATCAGGCGTTGGGGCCGGTCGGCGGCGTCGCGCAGCGCGACGATCGCGCGGCTCTGCACCCAGCGCCACTGCACCGGCGTGCGGATGCGGTAGTCGACCGTCACCGCCGACTCCCAGCCGGAGCGCAGCGCCGTCATCACCTGCTCCACCCGCGGGCGATCATCGGGGTGGACCAGTTCGAGCCAGCCGGCGAAATCGCGCGGGCTCTGCTCGTCGCTGTAGCCGTAGCGCTCCATCCACGACGAGGCGTTCGCGGTGATCGTCCCGCTCGCGAGGTCGATTTCCCAGATAGCTGCGCCCGTGCTGTCCAGCGCGAGCCTGAGCCGCTGCCGTTCGAGTTCGAGCCGGCGACGCGCCTGGTGCTGGCTGGTCACGTCACGCGCGGTCACGATCGCGCCGACGATGGTCTGCGCCGCATCGCGTATCGGTGCGTAGCTGTAGCTGCCTATCCAGCTCTCGCCGCTGTCTATCCGGCGCAGGTGGAATTCCACGCTGTTCGCCGTCTCGCCGTGCAGGGCGAGTAATGAAGGCCAGGCGCTGTGGGGCAGGGCCTCGCCGTTGGCCTGGGCCCGAAGCTCGAGATGGGCGAAGTTCTCGGCCAGGGCCTGCGCGCAGGCCTCGCGGCTGGGGAAGCGGTGGTAAGCGACGAAGGCGTCGTTGAAGGCGATCACGCCGCCGCCATCGAGCAGGCAGGCGGCATCGCTCATGTAGGCCAGGGCGGCGCGCGCGGCGTCGCCGCCGGAATCCCAGCGCGCGCGCGGGGCGGCGTCGGGGCCAAGATCGCCGTCATGCCTCACAGCATCGATCATCGTCGCAGGTCTTCATCTTGGGGCCGCTCGGGCGCGACCGCCCGTGACAGTCGGCCTTCGCGGGGCGGCGGCCGGCGGTTCGTCAGCTTTGGCGGCACTTCGCGCCCGCGCAGCGTTGGCTGCGGGCGCGATGGTACGTCGAGCGCGGCCGGCGTCGTCCCGAGCGCCGGCCGCGCGGGGCTCAGACCGCCAGGCGGTAGCTATCCCCGTCCTTCACGATCTTGCCACCCACCGGATTCGCGAAGTGCGTGCCGAAGATGGTGACCGGCTTGTCGGCGTAGCGCGCGAGGAAGGACTCGCGGGTCTTCACCGCCGCCGGGCTGTCGTTGTCGAACGGCGTCACCCAGTCGGGACGGGCGATCTGGCAGGGGTGGTGCATCATGTCGCCGGTGATGATCGCTTCCTCGCCCTTGGACGAGATGTGCACGCTCACGTGTCCGGGGGTGTGACCCGGGGTCGGTTCGAACCACACGCCCGAACCCACCTGGTGATCGGGTTTCACGAGATCGACCAGGCCGGCGTCGAACACCGGCTGCACCGATTCCTGGAACACCGGGCCGAAATCATCCGGCGTGTCGCGCCAGAAGTTGAACTCGCTCTCGACCAGCACGTAGCGCGCGTTCTTGAACGTCGGCACCCACTTGCCGGCGACCTTGCGCGTGTTCCAGCCGACGTGGTCGACGTGCAGATGGGTGCACAGCACCGTGTCGATGGAGTCCGGGTCGTAGCCGAGCTCGCGCAGGTTGTCGATGAAGGGGCGCTGCATGTTGGCCCAGGCCTCCATGCCGAGCGTCTTGTCGTTGCCGATGCAGGTATCGACCACCATGCGCCGGTCCGGCGTCTCGATGATCATCATCTGGATATTGAGAATGAGCTTGTTGTCCGGGGTGACGAAGTAGGGCTTCAGCCACGGGATCTTGGCGATGTTCTCCGGCGTCGCGTCGGGCAGCACGGGTATCGCGCCGGTGTCGTCCTTCAGCTCGATGAGCTGGGTGATGGTGGTATCGCCGAATTTCCACTTGAGCATGTCGGTCTCCCCTGGTTCGTCTTGATGCTGGGACGCCACGGCGGCGCCTGCGGGCGCCCGCAGCATACCCCGGCCTCGGTGAGGCTGGCGATGCTGGGTGACGGGCCGCGTGAGGGGCATACTGCGGTCGGCCCCATTCCGCGAGGTGTTCCGCCATGACCGACCCCGTCGAGCTTCCACCCCTGACCGGCGGCTGCCTGTGCGGACGGGTGCGCTACACCGCGCGCGGCGCCCCGACCTTCGAGTTGAACTGTCACTGTCGCGTGTGCCAGAAGATCACCGGCAGCGGCTACACGCCAGTGGCGGCCTTCGCCGAGGACGCGGTGCGGGTGGAGGGCGAGATCAAGTACCACGAGCGGCTCGGCGATTCGGGCCGCAAGGTGTGGGAAGGCTTCTGCGCCGAATGCGGCGCGCGCCTGACCGGCAAGGCCGAGACCATGCCGGGCCTGCTGCTTCTGCAGGCCGGCAGCTACGACGACCCGAACCGCTTCAGACCGACCGCCGACATCTTCACCGCCAGCGCCGCGCACTGGGACGCGATGGACCCCGCGATTGGAAAGTTCGCGGGGATGCCGGAGATGTGAGGGGCGGAGGGCGCGTTAACCGCGGCGTCTCAACCCAGCCCAGGCACCGCAACCAGGAAGCCGGTCTCGGCGTTCGCCTGGCGCAGCGGTACCGCGGCCTGGTATTCCGGCGAGTCGTACCAGGCCTGCGCGGTCGCCTGGTCGGGGAATTCCAGCAGTACGTAGCGCCCATAAGGCGATGCGCCTTCGAGCGCCACCGGCGCGTCGCTGACCGCGAGCGCCTTGACACCGAACTTGGCGAGACTAGTGAGGGCGGCGTTGCCGTAGTCCTGGTAGCCAGTGGGGTTGGTGATGTTGACGCCGGCGATGACGTAGACGCTCATGATCTGGATGCTCCTTGTTACAGACGTTTCAGTTCGCGGCGAGCTTCAGCGTGATGCCGCCGTCGACCTTGATTTCCTGGCCGGTGATGTTGCGCGCGTCCTCGCTGGCGAGGAAGGCGACCAGCTTGCCGATGTCTTCCGGCGTCTGCTCGCGGCCGAGCGGCGTGCAGCGCTTGACCTGGTCCAGGAACACCTCGCGCGGCGCCATGGCCTTGTATTCCGGCAGCGCGCCCTGCAGCAGCTCGACCAGCATCTCCCAGGCCTTGGTCCACAGGAAGCCGGGGCAGATGGCGTTGACGCGGATGTCCTTCGGCGCGAGTTCCAGCGCGAGGCTGCGGGTCAGGCTGATGACGCCGGCCTTGGCCGCGCCGTAGGCGGGAATGAGCGGCGCGGCGATGAGCGCCGCGATCGACGCGATGTTGACGATCGCGCCGCCACCGGCCTGCTCGAGATAGGGCGCCGCGGCCTTGCAGCCGACGAAGGTGGTACGGAGGTTGGTGGCGAGCTGCGCGTCCCAGGCATCGACGCCGATGCGCGTGAACGGCAGGCCGGCGCCGAGCTCGGCCATGCTGCGGCCGCCGCCACCCGCGTTGTTGACCAGGATGTCGAGCCGCCCGAGCTTGGCGACGATGGCCGCCGTCGCCGCGGTCATGGCCGCTTCGTCGGCGGCATCGGCGCCGATGCCCACGGCGGGCACGCCGAGCGAGGCCGCGGTGCGCTCCGCGCCCGCGCCGTCCAGATCGACGATGCCGATGCTCGCGCCTTCCGCGGCGAGACAGCGCGCGATGCCAGCGCCAATGCCGCCGGCCGCGCCGGTGACGAGTGCGACTTTGTTTTCGAGC
>JAIEQK010000272.1 GCA_019747795.1 Gammaproteobacteria bacterium
GGTACGCGGCGCTGGCGGCGGTCGTCGTGGCGCTTGCGGGCGGCCTCGCGTGGGTCGTCCAGCACCGCCAGGCCACCGATCCGGAGGCACTGTTCGCGCGCGCGCGCGGCGCCTTCGAGCGCCGCGACTACGCGGCCGCCGAGGTCGACCTGCGCGCCCTGCTGGCGAGCGAGAGCCAGCATGCCGAGGCACGGCTGCTGCTGGGCCGCAGCTACCTGGAGCGCGGCAATGCCGCCGGGGCGCTGAAGGAGTTCGGCAAGGCGCGCGAGGTCGGTCTCGAGGACCAGACCATCGCGCTCGGCGTCGCACGGGCCCAGCTGCTGCTCGGCAAGCTGGACGAGGCCGAGGGCGAGATAGCGCTGCACGCCATCGAGGGGTCGGCCGACTGGAAGCTGCTGCGCGGCTCGCTGGCCTTCGGCCGCGGCCAGTTCGCCGACGCGGAGCGCGAGTTCGCCGCGGCGGTGGCCGCGCGGCCCGAACTGCGCGAAGCGCGCCTGGGCCTGGCGCGGGTGCAGTTGGCGCGCGGTGAACTGGAGGCGGCGCGTCGCGAAGCCAGCGCGCTGCTCGCCGCTGACGACAAGGACGCCGGCCTGTGGGCGCTGAAGGGCGTCATCGAACTGCAGGCGCAGGACGCGGCCGCGGCCCGCACCGCGTTCGAGCGCGCGCTGGCGCTCGCGCCGCGCGATCCAAGTGCGCTGCTCGGACTGGCCGAAGCACTGCTGAGCGGCGACGACGCGGCGGGTGCCGCCGCGCGCCTGGACCAGATCGGCGAGGCCGGCGCGGAGGACCCCCGGGTCAACCTGCTGCGTGCGCGCATCGCCGAGGCGCGCAAGGACCCCGAGCAGGCACTCGTCGCCCTCAACAAGGTGCTGAACGTCCTGCCCAAGGAGCCCGTGGCCCTGGCGATGGGCGCCCGGCTCAATTTTGCGCTGGGTGCCTATTCGCGTGCCGAGGAGTTCGCCCTGCAGTTGCTCGAGGTCACGCCCGCGGACCCGGCGGCGCAGCGCATGCTGGGCGCCATACGCCTGGCCAGCGGGCGGCTGGACGGCATGGACGCGCTCGGCGGCGTGGAGGGTGGAAAGGGCAAGGAGGCGGACAACCCGGCCGCGCTGGCGCTGCTCGGTACCGCCTATCTCAAGCATGGCAAGTACCGGGATGCCGAGGCGCAGCTCAGCCGTGCCGCGGCCCTGGCCCCGGACTCGGCGCCCATTCGCACCGCGGCCGCGCTCGGCAAGCTCGGCACCGGTGCGGTCGACGAGGCGATCGCCGAACTGCGCAAGGTAGTGGCGGAGGCGCCGGACTTCGGCCAGGCGCGGGCGCTGCTGGTGCTGGCGCTGACCGGCCAGAAGCGGACCGAGGAAGCGCGCGCCGCGGCGCAGGCCTTCGTCGACGCCGCGCCCGGCAACGCGCTGGCGCACAACCTGCTCGGCTACCAGCGCGAGGCGAGCGGCGACGATGCCGGCGCGACCGAGGCCTACCGCGCGGCGCTGGCGGCCGACGCCGATTTCCACGTTGCGCACGTCAATCTCGCGCGCCTGGCGCTGAAGCGCGGCGACCGCGCCGCCGCCCGCGCCGAGTTCGCCGCGGTCGAGGCGCGCGAGCCCAAGAATCTGCTGGCGCTGCTCGGTCTTGCCGGGCTCGCGGTCGCGGACGGTGACGCCAAGCGCGCGGAAGAACTCTGGCAGGAAGCGCGCAAGGCGCACGCCGACGCCGTGCAGCCGCGCGTGCTGTTGTCGCGCCTGTATCGCAGCCAGGGCAAGGCGACGCTGGCGGAGGCGCCGGTGCGCGAAGCGTGGAAGCTCGCGCCCTTCCAGCCGGTGGTGCAATTGGAATACGCCGACGCGATGCTGGACCTGGGCGACCACGCCGCGGGTCTCGAAGGCGCGCGGGCGCTGCTGGCGCGGGATGCGGACAACATCGAGGCGCTCGAGCGGGTCGCGCGCGCCAGCCGCCTGGCACGGGACGATGCCGGTCTGCTGGCGGCTCTGCGGCGCATCACCGCGAAGGCGCCCGGCCACGTGCCGGCCCAGGTCGCCCTGGCCCAACTCGCGCTCGCCGACAAGAACTTCGGCGAGGCGGAGCGCATCGCCAAGTTACTGCAGGGGATTCCTGACGCGGCCGCCGCCGGCGACGAACTGGCGGGCGACATCGCGCAGGCCCGCGGCGACGGCGCCGCCGCGCGCGGGGCCTATGCGCGCGCCCTGGAGCGCCAGTCCAATGCCGCTCGACTGCTGAAGCTCGAACGCAGTGAGCGGGCGGCGGGGCAGTCCTCCAATCGCCTCGTCGACTGGCTGGCCAAGCACCCGGAGGACCTCGATGTGCGTCTCGCACTCGCCACGACGCTGCAGGAGCAGGATGAGCAGGATGGCGCAATCGCGGCCTACGAGCAGATCCTCGCCAAGGCGCCGGAGCAGGCAGTCGCGTTGAACAACCTGGCCTGGCTTTATTTCGAGAAGGGCGACCCGCGCGCCGCCGACACCGGCAGACGCGCCTACGAGCGTGCGCCGCGCGAGGCCGCGGTGGTAGACACCTACGCCTGGATCCTGTTTCAGCAAGGGCAGCGCGAGCAGGGCCTGGAACTGCTGCGGAAGGCCGCGGAGCTTGCGCCGGACAATCCCGACATCGGCTGCCACCTCGCCATCGCGCTCGCGGACACCGAGCATGTGGCCGAAGCGCGCGCGCTGGTGAAGGCGCTGTTGACCCGCCATGCGCGCTTCGCGCTGCGCGCCGACGCGGAGAAACTGCTGAACAGGCTGGGACGCGGCTAGCCGCGCCGCGCGGCGCTCACTGCCCCGGCTGCTCGAAGGCGCGCAGCACGGCGGTGGTGACGCCGCCGTCCTTCTCGTGGTACTCGACCTTGACCGGCAGCCAGCCGAGTTCGCGCGCGCACCACACCACCGTGCGTCGCTCGCCCGGGCCATCGCCCTTCTCCAGGCGCAGCGCCCGGTAGCGGCCCTTGCCGGTCTTGACCTTCTCCTCGCCGCGCACCGCGAAACGGTAGTCCTTCAGTTTGTTCTTGTCGGCCACGGCGTAGCGCAGCGCCTCGGGCGCCGCCGCCAGGTCGACCATCATCTGCAGCTGGTAGACCAGCTTGTCCTTGAGGCCCGGCGGCATGGCCGCCTGCCAGCCCTTCGGCTGGTCGCTGCGCAGCACGCGCGCCTGCGGGTAGTCGAAGCGCAGCGTGTAGTGCTTGTTGCCGCGCGAGTTGCGGTAGTCGTAGTGCTCGGGCCGGAACTCGCCGTTCTGCAGCACACCGCGACTGGACTCGACGATGCTGTCGGAGCGCACCAGCGAGAACACGCCGCTGGCTTCCATGCGCGAGGTGTAGCGGTAGGCGCCGTCGGGATCGACTTCGAACTTGCGCTCCATGGTGCCGAAGGAGATCGCGCCTTGGGACAGCGCATAGACGGCGGTGAAAGGCGCGGGCGCGTCGAGCGCGAGGACGGCGCGCGCGAGCACCAGGGTCATGCCGAGGGTGAGCAGCGTGCCGGACAGGAGGCGCATGGCCCTATGGTAGGATTGCCAGCCCTTAACTTGAAGCGCCGCGCCCAGGCACTGCCCCTCGACGGTGAGCATGGATTCACGACTGAGCCTCATGAACGGCGCGCGCGTGCTGGTGGTGGGGGACCTGATCCTCGACCGCTACTGGCATGGCGCCGCGCAGCGCATCTCGCCCGAGGCGCCCGTGCCGGTGGTGAGGGTCGAAGAAGTCGAGGAGCGGGTCGGCGGCGCTGCCAACGTGGCAGCCAACGCCGCGGCGCTGGCGGCGCGGGTGGTGCTCGTCGGCATCGCGGGCGCGGACCCGGCCGGCGCACGGCTGGCGGACCTGTGCCGCGCGGCGGCCATCGAACCCGTATTCGCGACCGCCGCGGACCACGAGACGGTGGTCAAGCTAAGGGTCGTCAGCCACAACCAGCAGCTCGTCCGCCTCGATTTCGAGAAGTCGCCGCCGGCCGCGCTGGGCGAGGTCGTCGCCGAGCTGGCCCGGCAACGGCTGGCGGACTGCGCGGTGGTGGTGATCTCCGACTACGCGAAGGGCGCGCTCGGCGAGGTGCGGACCGTGATCGCCGACGCGCGGCGCGCGGGCAAGCGCGTAATCGTCGATCCGAAGGGCCGTGACTTCGCGCCCTACGCCGGTGCATCTCTGCTGACTCCCAATCTGCTGGAATTCGAGACCGTGGTCGGCGCCTGCGCGGATCTCGCCGACCTGGTCGCGCGCGCCGAAGCGCTGTGCCGTCGCCACGACTTCGAGGCCCTGCTCGTGACCCGCGGCGAGGCCGGCATGTCGCTGGTGCGTCCCGGCCACGCGCCCCTGCACCTCGACGCGCAGTCGCGCGACGTGTTCGATGTGACCGGCGCCGGCGATACGGTATGCGCGGTGACCGCGGTGGCACTGGCCGCCGGTCACGACCTGCCGACCGCGGTGACGTTGGCCAATGTCGCGGCCGGACTGGTGGTGGCGAAGTTCGGCGCGGCGAGCGTGACACAGGACGAACTCGACCTCGCGCTGCACGCCCGCGGCCGCGCGCGCCGCGGCGTGCTCGATGTCGATGAACTGCTCGCGGAACGCGCGCGCGCGCGTCAGCGCGGCGAAGTGGTGGTGATGACCAACGGCTGCTTCGACATTCTCCACGAGGGACACGTGCGCTACCTGAGCGCCGCCAAGGCGCTCGGCTCGCGGCTCATCGTCGCGGTCAACGACGATGCCTCGGTGGCCGGGTTGAAGGGCCCCTCGCGGCCGCTCAACCCGCTGTCCGCGCGCATGCACGTGCTGGCCGCGCTCGACGTGGTGGACTGGGTCGTGCCTTTCCGCGGGGCCACGCCGCGCGAACTGATCGCGCGCGTGCTGCCCGACGTGCTGGTCAAGGGCGGTGACTACCAGGTCGAGCAGATCGCCGGTGCGGCGGAGGTGCTCGCAGCAGGCGGCCGGGTCACGACGGTGGATTTCCATCCCGGCTTCTCCACCACCGCGCTGGTCGAGCGCATCGCCGCGCCGTCGGACGCCACGTCATGATCGTCGTCACCGGCGGCGCCGGCTTCATCGGCGCCAACCTCGTGCGCGCTCTGAATGCGCGCGGCCGTGACGACATCCTGCTGGTCGAGGATCTGCAGGACGGGCGCAAGGCGCTCAACCTCGCCGACTGCCGCATCGGTGACTACTTCGACAGCGACGAGTGGCGCGCGCTGGTGGACGGGCGCGGGGTCGCGCCGGAGATCGAGTGCGTCTATCACCTCGGCGCCTGTTCGGACACCACCAACTGGGACGGGCGCATGATGATGGCGAACAATTTCGCCTTCTCCCGTGCGACCTTCGAGTTCTGCGTCGCGCGCGGCATTCCGCTGGTCTATGCCTCCAGCGCCGCGGTCTACGGCACGGGCCGTGAGTTCCGCGAGGCGCCCGACTGCGAGCGGCCGCTGAACGTCTACGGCTGGTCCAAGCTGGTATTCGACCAGTACGTGCGGCGACGCCTGCCGTCCGTCACCAGCCCGGTGATGGGACTGCGCTACTTCAACGTCTACGGTCCGCGCGAAGCGCACAAGGGCCGCATGGCGAGCGTCGCCCTGCACCTGCACCGCCAGCTGCTGGCCGACGGCCGCGTGCGGCTGTTCGGCGCCTCCCATGGCTGCGCGCCGGGTGAGCAACGCCGCGACTTCGTACACGTCGACGACGTGGTCGACGTGACCCTGTGGTGCGCGGCGCAGCCGCGGAGCGTGTCCGGCGTCTACAACTGCGGCACCGGCCGCGCCGAGCCGTTCAACGCAGTGGCGCGCGCCGTGCTCGACTTCCATGGCCGCGGCACGCTCGAGTACATCGACTTCCCGGCCGATCTCGTCAACGCCTACCAGGCCTATACCGAGGCCGATCTCTCGCGGCTGCGCGCCGCCGGCTACGCGGGGCGCCTACGCGATGTCGCCACCGGGGTGCGGGAGTATCTCCACTGGCTGGCGGCCTGAGGCGGCTCTACACCGCGCTGTTCGCGCTGCTGACGCCGCTCTTGTTGCTGCGCCAGGCGTGGCGCGGCGAAGCGGCGGCACGCTATCGCGCCCGCTGGCGGGAACGCCTCGGGCGCCATGCCGAGGCCTGGAGCGGTCCGTCGCCGATCTGGATCCACGCGGTATCGGTGGGCGAGACCATGGCCGCGGCGCCGCTGGTGCGCGCGCTGCAGGAACGTCTGCCGCAGGTGCCGATCCTGCTGACCACGACCACCGCCACCGGCGCGGACTGCGCCGCTCGGGTGTTCGGCGGCGCGGTGCGACACGCCTTCTTTCCCTTCGATCTGCCGGGCGCGGTGGGGCGCTTCCTTGATCACTTCCAGCCGCGCGTGCTGGTGGTGATGGAAACCGAGCTGTGGCCCAACACCTTCGCCGCCTGCGGCGCGCGGGAGGTGCCCATCGTGCTGGCCAACGCGCGCCTCTCGGCGCGCTCGCTCGCCGGCTACCAGCGTTTCGCTAGGCTCAGCCGCGAACTCGTGCGCGGCATCGATCACATCGCCGCGCAGGGCACGGACGACGCGGCGCGCTTCGTCGCGCTCGGCGCGGAGTCGACCCGCATCGCGGTCATCGGCAGCCTGAAGTTCGATGTCGATCTGCCGCCCAGCATTCACGAGCAGGCGGCCGCGGTGCGCCGCGATCTCGGCGTGAGCCGACCGATACTCATCGCCGCCAGCACGCGCGACGGCGAGGAAGTGCTCCTGCTCGACGCCTTCGCCCGCCTGCGCGCGGCCCTGCCCGACATCCTGCTGATCCTGGTGCCGCGCCATCCCGAGCGTTTCGACGAAGTGGCCGAACTGTGCGCCGCGCGCGGACTCGCCACCGTGCGCCGCAGCCGCGCGCCCGGCTGCGGCGGCGAGACACAGGTCTACCTGGTGGACAGCATGGGCGAGTTGCCGCGGTTCTACGCCGCCGCCGATCTCGCGTTCGTCGGCGGCAGCCTGCTGCCCTTCGGTGGACACAATGTGCTCGAGCCGGCGATGCTCGGTCGGCCGGTACTGGTCGGACCGCATACCTTCAACTTCAGTGACATCGTGCGCCTGCTCGAGCAGGCGGGCGTGTTGCGCGTGGTGGAGGATGCCGAGCAACTGGCCGTCGCGGCGCGCGCCTGGCTCGAAGACAGCAATGAACGTGATCGCGTGGGGCGGCTGGCGCGCGACATCGTGCATCGTCATCGCGGCGCCACGCAGCGCACGGTGGGCGAGATCGAGCGGCTGCTGGTTCAGGCGCCCGCGCTCGAGGCCGCTAACCACGTTGCGTGAACCGCGCCGCGTTTCCACGCTGAGCGTGCTGCCCGCTGGTAAACTTTGCACACCGCTGCGGGTCGCGGCCCCTATACTTCCCCCGTCCAACATGGAGCATCGCAACATGCGCGTCGCACGTGCCAGAAGAGCTTCCCTCGCCATGACGTTGCTGGCAGTCGCCCTAGGCGCCCAGGCCCAGCAGCAAGGCATATTCGCCTACCCCAACGCGGGACAGAACGAGGCGCAGCAGTCGCGCGACAAGTACGAGTGCCACCAGTGGGCGGTGTCCCAGACCGGCTTCGATCCGACCACCGCGCCGCCGCTGGCCAGCGCCCCGCCGCCCGGCTATGCGCAACAGCCCGGCTACGCGCCGCCTCCGCCGCAGCAGGCGGCCGGTGGTGGCGGTCTGCTCGGTCTCGGTAACGGCGGCATGCTGCCGGGCAGCGGCATGATGGGTGACGCCGCCACGGGCGCCGCGCTGGGCGCGGCGGGTGGCGCGCTGGCGGGTGACGCCGGCAAGGGCGCGGCCATTGGCGCGGTGGGCTCCACCTTGCTGGGCGCCATGAGCCGCGGCAGCAGCGCGCCGGCCCCGCAGCCGCAGCAGGTGCAACAGCAGCAGTACTACGCGCAGCAGCAGCAGGCCGAGTACAACCAGCGCATGCAGGCCACCCAGGCCTATAACGGCGCGTTCGTCGCGTGCATGCGCGGCCGCAACTACACCGTCAACTGAAGTTGGCCGTACCGCGCGGTCGTCAGGCCGCGCGGACTGCGTCTCAGCGCAGCAGGCCCTGGATGGTCTTGAAGTGTGGATGCGTGGCGTCGCGCATCCACTCGAACACGACGGATTCCGCGCTCACCACCTGCACGCCGCACTGGCGCAGGCGGTCGAGGGCGTTCTGGTAGTTCTCCAATCGACGCGAACACACCGCGTCCTCCACCACCAGCACTTCGTAGCCCGCCGCGGCGAGATCGAGCGCGGTCTGCAGCACGCAGATGTGCGCCTCCATGCCGGCCAGCACCACCTGGCGGCGGCCGCTGGCTTCGAGCGCGGCCATGAATGCCGGCGCACCCGCGCAGGAGAACACCGTCTTCTCGATCATGGCCGTGCCGGCGGGTAGCGCCTGGGCAACGTTCGCGATGGTCGCGCCGAGGCCCTTCGGGTATTGCTCGGTGTGCAGCACCGGCAGACCGAGCAGTCCCGCGGTGCGGGCCAGCAGGACGGCGTTCAGGATCACGCGGTTCAGCACCTTGCTCGGCATTGCGTCGCCGAGGCGCTGCTGCAGATCGATCACCGCGAGCACGCCGGCGGCGGCATCGCACGCGCGCGGCGCGAGGGCGGTCGTGACGTCGGGCATGGAAGGCTCCTTCAGGGGCTGGCCGGGGCGGCGTCGCCGCTCACCAGCGAGGCGTTGGCGGCCGCCAGGATCGCCCGGCACCGAGCAGCGATCGTCGTGACAGATCGGCTGCTGGAGAGTGATGCGGACAGGGCACCCGGCAACACGCGTGAGCGGAGAGCGGACGGGAGCGGCATGAGGGATCCCTGCGCGGGCTGCGCGGCGTGTCAGTACAGAGCAAGTCCGGTATCGACGCTGCGAGCCCAGGCGTCGATGCCGCCCACCAGGTTGGCGACGTCGGCGTGGCCCTCGGCCTCGAGGAACTGCGCCACCTGGTGCGAACGCATGCCGTGATGGCACATCACGACCACCGGGCGGTCCACCGGCAACTCACTGCGCCGTGCCGGGATCTGACCCATCGGGATGTGCACCGCGCCCGCCACGTGGCAGAGCTCCCATTCCCAGGGTTCGCGCACGTCGAGCAACAACACCTTGCCGGCTTCGTGCAGTGCCGCCACCGCTTCGGGCATCAGTTCGCGCATGGGACGGCGATCAGAACTGGAATTCGGGCTTGGGTTCGGCGCCGAGCAGCGGCGGCAGCTCGGTCTCGAACAGGCTCTCGCAGGTGAAGCTGTCCTTGTCGAGACGCGTGATCAGCATGGCTTCCATCACCGGCGGGCTGCCGACCACCATGAACAGGCGGCCGTTGATCGCGAGCTGCTGCTCGATGGCCGGGCGCCGCGCGGGCGAGGAGCCGCACACCACGATCACGTCGTAGGGCTCGGCCGCGCTCCAGCCGTCCAGCCCGTCGCCCACGTGCAGCGCGACGTTGGCGATGCCGGCGGCGCGCAGGTGGTGCTTGGCGCGGGTCGACAGGTCCTCGAAGAATTCGATGCTGGTGACGTGCGCGGCGAGGGTCGCCAGGAGGGCGGTGAGGTAGCCGCTCCCGGTGCCGATCTCGAGCACGCGATCGGTGCGCTGCACGTCCAGCGCCTGCAGCAGGCGCGCCTCTATCTTGGGCGGCATCATCGCCTGGCCATGACCGATGTCGATGGCGGTGTCGGAGAAGGCCAGCTGCCGGTAGTCCTCCGGCACGAAGCGCTCGCGCGGCACCTTGGCGCACACGTCCAGCACGGTCTGATCGAGGACTTCCCAGGGTCGAATCTGCTGCTCGACCATGTTGAAGCGGGCGGTTTCGAAATCCATTGGCATGTTCGAACTCGATGACGAGGGCTAGGCGGCGCCGACGGCGCGCGCCTCGGGATTATAAGCCCGCGCGCCGACGGGCAGCCAGCAGCGCGGCGTCGTCACACGATGTCGGCGGCGGCCTCGACCAGCGCCGCGTGCGCGGCCTCGAGCACCTCGAGTCCGGCGTCCCGCGCGTGGCCGCGTTCACTCAGCGTGCGCCGCCAGCGGCGCGCGCCCGGCTGGCCCTGGTAGAGGTTCAGCAGGTGGCGGCTCATGTGCTGCAGGGCCGTGCCGGCCGCGAGCTCCGCGCGCACATGGGGCAGGTAGTCGCGCAGGCACGCGTCCCGCGAGTCGGGCGGCGCGGGACGCGCGTCGGGAAACAGCGCGCGGTCGAGGGATGCGAGCGCGAAGGGCAGATCGTAGGCGGCGCGGCCGAGCATCACGCCGTCGACGTGGGCGAGATGCGCGAGGCTGTCGTCGATGCCGAGCACGCCGCCGTTCAGCACCACCACGCAGTCGGGCAGTTCGCGCTTCAGGCGGTAGACCCAGGCGTATTCGAGCGGCGGAATCTCGCGGTTCTCCTTCGGACTCAGGCCCGACAGCCAGGCCTTGCGCGCATGCACGTGGAACACCCGGCAGCCGGCCTCGACCAGGCGCGCGACGAAGCTCGCGAAGTAGTCGTAGCTGTAGAGGTCATCGATGCCGAGGCGGGTCTTGACCGTGACCGGCACGTCGGCGGGCACCGCGTCGATCATCGCCGCGACGCAGTCGGCGACCAGCGAAGGCTTCGCCATCAGGCAGGCGCCGAAATCGGCCGCCTGCACGCGGTCGCTCGGGCAGCCGCAGTTCAGGTTGATCTCGACGTAGCCCGCCTCCACGCAGCGCCGCGCGGCGGCGGCCAGCTCGGCCGGCAGCGCGCCGCCGAGCTGCGCGGCAAGCGGCTGTTCGCGCGCGTCATGGCGCAGCAGCTCGGTGCAGGGGCCGCGCAGCAGGGCGCGCGCCGTGACCATCTCGGTGTAAAGACGCGCGTGGGGCGCGATCAGGCGCGCGAGGTAGCGGAAGTGCCTATCGGTCTTCTGCATCATGGGCGCGATGCACAGGCGCCATGCGCGCGGATCGAGCGGCACGCTCATGTGCCGAGCAGCTCACGGGTGAAGCGCGGGCGGAGGTAGAAGCCGCGCGGCAGGGTCGCGCTCGGCGCGCCATCGATGTCGCCCGCCAGTGCGAGCGCTCTGCCGTTGGCCGCCTTGGGACGCACCTGCAGGTAGACGCCGAGGCGCGCGTCGACCTCGTCGAAGCGCCCCGTGGCGAGCAGTTCCATGTGTTCTTCCCAGTCTGCGCGCAGCACATCTTCCTCGCGCGTGCTCGGACTCCACAGGCGCGGCGCGCCGACGCGTCGCTCGGCGAGCGGCACGCGGGGGTCGGCCTCGATGGGTATCCACAGCACGCGCGCCAGTTTGCGCCGGACCGTGGAAGTCGGCCAGCGCTGGCCGACCAGTTCGCCGAGCGACACCGTGCAGACGTGAGTCGATTCGCGCGGACGGCCGTCCTGGTCCACCGGCACGGTCTTGAGCTCGATGCCGAGTTCGACGAAGTCGGGCTCCGGCCGCGAGCGCGCGGTGGCGCCGAGCGCGCATTCGAGAAGCTCGCCCAGCCAGCCCTTGTGCCGACGCAGATCGCGCGGCACCGGCCGCCCGCACAGAGCCGCCACCTCGCGCACCGGCGTGCCGGCCAGCGCGCCCGCGCGCGCCAGCAGCTCCGACTCGTCCCGCGGCGGCGTGACGCTCATGCGAGCGCCAGGACGATCAGCTCGCGCAGACGTTCCTGGGCGGCCGGCTCGCTGAACGGCCGATGGCGCCTGTCGGTGATGTAGAAGTAGTCCTCGGCGCGCTCGCCGAAGGTCGCGATGCGCGCGTCGATGAGATTCACGTCGCAGGCATCCATCGCGCGGCCGATGGCGGACAGCAGGCCGGGGCGGTCCAGGGCGATCACCTCCATCACGGTGCGCCTGCGCTTGTCGTCACGGCTGAACTGCACGCTTGGTTGCAGTTGGAAATGCCGATGCCTGCGCGTCAGCGCCGGCGTCGCATCGTCCCGCGGCAGGCTGCGGTCGGCGAGCGCCGCGGCCACGCGGACGCCTATCTCGCGGCGTCGCGCCGCGTCCAGCACCGGCTCGCCGCTGTCCGCCTCCAACACCACGTAGGTGTCGAGCGAGTAGCCCGCCTCGGTGGTCAGGATGCGCGCGTCCTGGATGTCGAGCCGCAGGCGCCCGAGCGCGGCGGTGGTGATGGTGAAGAGGTTCGGCATGTCGCGGCAATAGACGAACACCGCCGTGCAGCCGCGCTCCGGCACGTCGCGCACAGCGACCAGCGGTCCCGCGTCCGGCGCGGCGTCGATCAGCAGTTCGGCGTGCCAGGCCACCTCGTGCGGTCGATGGCGCAGGAAGTAATCGGGCTCGAGGCCACGCCAGAAGCGCTCGAGCTTGCCGGCAGGGATCGACAGCTGGCGCTCGGCGAGGCAGCGGCGCGCGTCCTGCTGCACGGCCTCGATGCGCTCGGTCATCGCGCGCGGCGATTCCTCACCTCCGCGCAGGCGCCTGCGGGTGGCGCTGAACAGCTCGCCGATCAGCGTCGCCTTCCAGTGGGTCCACAGTTCGGGATTGGTGGCGCGAATGTCCGCCACGGTCAGCAGGTAGAGCAGGTCGAGATGCACCAGGTCGCCGACATGCCGCGCGAAGTTCGCCACCACCGTCGGGTCGTAGATGTCCTTGCGCTGGGCGGTGGAGGAGAGCGTGAGGTGATTGCGCACCAGCCACGCCACCAGGTGCGTATCGTAGTTGCTGAAGCCGTGGTCGCGGCAGAACGCCACCGCGTCGTCGGCGCCCTGCGCCGAATGATCGCCGCCGCGACCCTTGGCGATGTCGTGGAACAGGCCCGCGACGTACAGCACCTCGAGCTTGGGCACGCGCGCGACGGCCTCCGCGCAGTGCGGCGGCAGCGTCTCGCCTTCTGCCGGAAAGGAGAAGCGCCGCAGGTTGCGCACCAGCCGCAGCGTGTGCTCGTCGACGGTGTAGACGTGGAACAGGTCGAACTGCATCAGCCCCGCCACCCGCGCGAACTGCGGCAGGTAGGCGCCCAGCACGCCGTAGCGATGCATGCGTTCGAGTTCGTGGCCGATGCGGCGCGGCTGGCGCACGATCTCGAAGAACAGGCTGCGTGAGCGGATATCGGCGCGAAAGCCCGCGTCGATCAGCGGCAGGTGCTGACGGATGAGGCGGATGGTCGTGGCCCGCACGCCGACGATCTCGGGGTGCTGCTGCATGAGCAGGAAGATCTCGAGCAGCGCGCGCGGGCTGCGGCGAAACACGTGCTCGTCGCGCGCCTCGATGTAGCCGTCGCGCACCTGGAAGCGGCGCGACAGCGGCTGCACCTGGGCGGTCGCCGCCGGCTCGACGATGGCTTCGCGAAACAGCTGCAGCAGCATGTCGTTCAGGCTCGCGAGCTCGCGCACCGTGCGGTAGAACTGGCGCATGAAGTCTTCGACTGCCTGGTTGCCCTCGCCCTGGTAGCCGAGCCGCGCCGCGATGTCGCGCTGGTGATCGAACAGCAGGCGGTCCTCGCGCCGTCCGGCGCCGAAATGCAGCGCGGCGCGGATCTGCCAGAGAAAGCGGCGGCCGGCCTCGAGCGCGGCGAACTCTTCGCTGCCGAGGAAGCCGTGGGTCAGCAGGCCGCCGAGCCCGGCGGCGCGGAAATGCCGGTTCGCGACCCAGGAGATGATCTGGATGTCGCGCAGTCCGCCGGGGCCTTCCTTGACGTTGGGTTCGAGCTGGCCGAAGGCATCGTCGAACTTGCGGTGACGGGCGCGCTGCTCGTCCAGCTTGGCGGCGAAGAACTCCGCCGGCGGCCACAGCGCTTCCGGACCGGTGGCCGCGCGCATGGCGTCGAACGGCGCGGGCGGTCCGGCCAGCAGGCGCGCCTCCATCAGGTTGGTCGCCACCCCGACGTCGCGCGCAGCCTCCTCGCGGCATTCGTCCACGGTGCGCACGCTGGTCCCCGGTTCGAGCCCGATGTCCCACAGCCAGGTCACCCAGCGCTCGAGCCGGTCGCGTTCCTCGACGGCCAGCGGCGCGCCGAGCAGCACCGCGATGTCGACGTCCGAGCGCGGATGCAGTTCGCCGCGTCCGAAGCCGCCCACCGCGGCGAGCGCGTGCGGACTCGCGTCCAGGCCGAACAGCCGCCAGCTGAGGGCGAGCAGGGCGCCGATGGCGCGGGCGCGCGCATGCACGGTGAACTCGGCGTCCTGACGGGCGCGGAAATCGGCCTCCAGGCGTGCCGCCAGGGTGGCGTTCAGCTGGCGGCCCAGGTCGCGCGCCGCGCTGTCGGGGCGCGTGCCGACCAGCGCCTCCAGCGCGGCGAAGTCGGCCGGCGCGACGATGCCGGTGGGGTCCATCGTCGCCGCCCCCTCAGGCCGCGATGCCGAAAGCCTCTTCGGCGCGTGCCGTGAGTACCTCGTGGCCGTGGTCGGTGACCAGCACGGTGTGTTCCCACTGCGCCGACAGGCTGCGGTCCTTGGTCACCACCGTCCAGTTGTCGGGGAGGAGCTTCACGTGGCGCTTGCCGGCGTTGATCATCGGCTCGATGGTGAAAATCATGCCGGGCTGCAGCTCCACCCCGGTGCCCGGGTTGCCGTAATGCAGGACCTGCGGCTCCTCGTGGAAGTTCTTGCCGATGCCGTGCCCGCAGTACTCGCGGACCACCGAGTAGTTGCGCGACTCGGCGAGCGCCTGGATGGTCGCACCGATGTCGCCCAGGCGCGCGCCCGGACGCACCAGCGCGATGCCGGCCAGCAGGCACTCGTAGGCGGTGTCCACCAGGCGCCGGGCCTTCAGCGAGGACTCGCCGACGATGAACATCTGGCTGGTGTCGCCGTGGTAACCGTCCTTGATGACCGTGATGTCGACATTGATGATGTCGCCGTTCTTGAGCTTGCGGTCGGCCGGAATGCCGTGGCACACGACATGGTTGACCGAGGTGCAGATGGAGCGCGGGAAGCCGTGGTAGTTGAGCGGCGCCGGGATGGCCTGCTGCACTTCGACGATGTGGCGATGGCAGAGCCGGTCGAGCTCGTCGGTCGTGACCCCGGGGCGCACGTGGGGCACGATCATTTCCAGGACCTCGGCGGCAAGTCGGCCGGCGACCCGCATCTTTTCGATCTCGCCGGCCGTCTTAATCGTTATCGGCATCGGTATCCCAATATCCAAGTCATTGTTGGGGCAGAGGTTCCATGGTATAAAGCGCGCGCCCCAGAGGCAATCAAACCCTTAAATCCACACACGGATCGGCACAGTCATCGTGGGTGTCCGGCGCGCAAGCGACGGATCGATGGCTGGGATTCGTGGAGGCAAAACCCGACAGGAGTTTTCGCATGAGTGAAGTAAGCATGCGCCACATGCTCGAAGCTGGCGTGCATTTCGGCCACCAGACCCGGTTCTGGCATCCCAAGATGGCCCCGTACATCTTCGGTGAGCGCAACAAAATCCACATCATCAACCTGGAAAAGACCGTCCCGCTGTTCACCGACGCGCTGAACTTCGTCGGCCGTCTGACCGCCAAGCGCGGCAAGATCCTGTTCGTCGGCACCAAGCGCTCGGCGCAGGAAGCGGTGATGCGCGAAGCGCAGCGCTGCGCGATGCCCTTCGTCAGCCGTCGCTGGCTGGGCGGCATGCTCACCAACTTCAAGACCGTCAAGCAGTCGATCCGCCGCCTGAAGGAACTCGAGCAGCTGATGGAGTCCGGCGGCCTCGAGCGCATGTCCAAGAAGGAAGGCCTCGGTCTCAAGCGCGAACTCGAGAAGCTGAACCAGGGTCTCGGCGGCATCAAGGACATGGACGGCCTGCCGGACGCGCTGTTCATCGTCGACGTGGGCCACGAGCGCATCGCGGTCGCCGAGGCGCAGAAGCTCGGCATTCCGATCGTCGCCATCGTCGACACCAACAATACGCCCGACGGCGTCGATTACGTCATTCCCGGCAATGACGACGCCATCCGCGCCATCAACCTGTACGCCAAGGCCGTGGCCGACGCGGTGCTCGACGCGCGCCTGACCGTGTCCGACGCGGCCAGCGGCGCCGCCGACGAGTTCGTGGAACTCGACGAGCGTGCCGCGGCTTCCTGAGCCCGCGGTTCGAGCTACACAGACATTCGAGGATAGACAGATGGAAATTTCGGCCGCACTGGTCAAAGAACTGCGTGAGCGCTCCGGCGCCGGCATGATGGAGTGCAAGAAGGCGCTGGTCGAAGCCCAGGGTGACATCGAGCTCGCGATCGAGAACCTGCGCAAGTCCGGCGCCGCCAAGGCCGCGAAGAAGGCCGGGCGCATCGCCGCCGAAGGCGCGATCGTGACCGCGGCCAACGCCGCGGGCGCGGTGCTGGTGGAGGTCAACAGCGAGACCGACTTCGTCGCCAATGACGACAACTTCAAGCGCTTCGCGCAGACCGTCGCCGAGGCCGCGCTGGCCTCCGGCGTGTCCGACGTCGCGGCGCTGCGCGAGGTCGCCGCCGGTGGCGAGACCATCGAGGCGCAGCGCGCCGCGCTGGTCGGCAAGATCGGCGAGAACATCGAGATCCGCCGCTTCGTGGCCCTGGCCGCCAATGGCGGCGTGGTGGTGTCCTACCTGCACGGCAAGCGCATCGGCGTGCTGGTCGCGATGCAGGGTGGCTCGGCCGAGGTCGCGCGCGACGTCGCCATGCACATCGCCGCGAGCAACCCGCAGGCGGTGGACGAGAGCCAGCTGCCGGCGGAACTCCTGGCCAAAGAGCGCGAGATCAGCCTGGCCCAGGCCGCGCAGAGCGGCAAGCCGGCGGACATCGTCGAGAAGATGGTGGCCGGCAAGCTGAAGAAGTTCGTGGCCGAGAACACGCTGCTCGGCCAGCCCTTCGTCAAGGATCCGGACAAGACCGTCGGCAAGCTGCTCGGCGAACACAAGGCCACGGTCACCCAGTTCGTGCGCTTCGAAGTGGGCGAGGGCATCGAGAAGAAGGAGGACAACTTCGTCGAGGAGGTCATGGCCCAGGCCCGCGGCGCGGCGCAACGCTGAAGTACGGGATCAAGCAAGACCCATGGCTTCGAGCATCAGCGATTCGGCATCGCGCCCGCGCTACAAGCGGGTGCTCATCAAACTCAGCGGCGAAGCCCTGATGGGCGAGGGCGACTACGGCATCGATCCGCCGGTCCTCGCCCGGGTCGGCGACGAGATCAAGCAACTCCGCGACGCGGGGGTGGAGGTCGCCATCGTCATCGGTGGCGGCAACATCTTCCGTGGCGCAGGCCTCGCGGCCGCCGGCATCGATCGCGTGACGGCCGACCAGATGGGCATGCTGGCGACCGTCATCAACGCGCTCGCCATCCAGGACGCGCTGGAGCGCAAGGGCCTGTTTGCCCGCGTGATGTCCGCGATCAAGATCAACGAGGTGTGCGAGGACTACATTCGGCGGCGCGCCGTGCGGCACCTCGAGAAGGGGCGCGTGGTGATCCTTGCCGCGGGCACCGGCAACCCGTTCTTCACCACCGACTCGGCGGCGAGCCTGCGCGCCATCGAGGTCAACGCCGAACTCATGATCAAGGCGACCAAGGTCGATGGCGTGTACTCGGCCGATCCGAACAAGGATCCGACCGCGAAGCGTTATGACATCCTCGACTACGACGAGGTCCTGCAGCGCAAACTCGGTGTCATGGATGCCACCGCCATCGTGCTGTGCCGCGAGAATCGAATGCCGCTCCGGGTGGTCGACATGACCGCGCCCGGCGCCTTCGTCGCGGCCGCGCTCGGCCAGGAGGTCGGAACTCTGGTAACGGTGATCAGGTGACATGATCAAGGACATTCTCGACGATGCGCGCAAACGCATGGCCAAGAGCGTGGACTCGTTCCGCGCCGACCTCGCCCGTCTGCGCACTGGGCGCGCGCAGCCCAGCCTGCTCGAACACATCATGGTGAACTACTACGGCAACCCGACGCCGCTGCCGCAGTGCGCGAGCATCGCGGTGGAGGACGCGCGCACGCTGGTCGTCACCGCCTGGGATCGGGGCGCCATCGACGCCGTCGACAAGGCCATCCGCGAGTCCGACCTGGGCCTCAACCCGACCACCGCCGGAACCGTCATCCGCGTGCCGCTGCCCGCGCTCACCGAGGAGCGCCGTCGCGATCTGATCAAGGTGCTGAACAAGGAGGCCGAGCAGGCCAAGGTCGCGATCCGCAACATCCGCCGCGATGCCAACGGTCACATCAAGGAACTGCTCAAGGCCAAGGACATCACCACCGACGACGAGCGCAAGGGCGAGGAGCAGGCGCAGAAGCTCACCGACGAGCACGTCAAGAAGATTGACGAAATCGTCGCGGCCAAAGAGAAAGAAATGATGGCGGTGTGAGTGTGGTGAAGCACGCCACGCCGTCCTTTGGTCTGCCCAGGCACGTCGCCATCATCATGGATGGCAACGGCCGCTGGGCGAAGCGCCGCGCATTGCCACGCATCGCCGGCCATCGCGCCGGCGTCGAGAACGTCCGCACCATCGTCAAGTATTGCGCGGAGCAGGGCATCGAGACCTTGACCCTGTTCGCGTTCAGCAGCGAGAACTGGCGGCGGCCGCCGACCGAGGTCAAGCTGCTGTTCGAACTGTTCGTGGTCGCCCTCGACCAGGAGATCGACAAGCTGCACGAGGCGGGGGTGCGCCTGCGCGTAATCGGCGATCGCACGCCGTTTCCCGCGCGGCTCAAGCGCTGCATCGAACGCGCCGAGGCCCGCACCGCCGGCAACACCCGGCTCAACTTGGTGATCGCCGCCAATTACGGTGGCCACTGGGACATCACCCAGGCCGCGCGCCACGTCGCCGGCCTGGTCAAGCAGGGCGTGCTGGAGCCGGACGAAATCACCGCCGAGCATCTCGAGGCGCATGTCGCGCTGGCCGATCTGCCGGCGCCGGATCTCTTCATCCGCTCGGGCGGCGAACAGCGCATCAGCAATTACCTGCTCTGGCAGCTGGCCTACACTGAGCTCTACTTCACCGACTGCCTGTGGCCGGACTTCGACACCGAGGAGTTCGAGCGGGCCATCGCGAGCTTCGCCTCGCGCCAGCGGCGTTTCGGCATGACCGGCGAGCAGGTCAGCGGCACGCGCGACGCCTTCGCGGCCACCGGCGCCGAGTGACGGGCCGCCGCGGCCGAAGACGCGCCGCGCTCACCGCCGTCCCGTGTCAAATCTCCTTGCCCGCGTCCTGACCGCGACCGCCCTCGGCGGCTTCGTGGTACTCGGCACCCTCTACCTGCCGCTCGGCGTCATGCAGGCGTTCTACGCGCTGCTCGGCATCGGCGCCGCCCTCGAGTTCGCGCGCCTGGCCGGACCGGTGAGCCGCCTCGAGGCCGGCCTGTACGCCCTCGGCGTGATGGCGCTCGCGGTGCTCGGCGCGCGCCTCGCGCCGCTGGCGCTCCTGTGGCTGGGCGTCGCGTGGTGGCTGGTGGCGACGGCGTGGGTGATGCGCTACCAGGCGCGCGGCGTGCCGGCACCGCGGTCGCGACCACTCCTGTTCGGCGTCGGCCTGCTGTGCCTGGTGCCGGCGCTGGTGGCGCTGCATTCGCTCCTGCTGCGCGATCCCAAGCTGCTGCTCGCGCTGTTCGCGCTGGTGTGGAGCGCCGACGTGTTCGCCTATGCCGGCGGCCGACGCTTCGGCCAGCGCAAGCTGGCCAGCCGCGTGAGCCCGGGCAAGACCTGGGAAGGTTTCGCCAGTGCCCTGCTCGGCATCCTGGCGGTGGCGCTGGCGGGCAGCGCCGTGCTACCGGTGAAGGGGGGGCTGACGCTGCTCGCCCTGGCGCTCGCGACCTTCCTGGCCTCGGTGGTGGGCGATCTGCTCGAGAGCCTGCTCAAACGCTTGCGTGGCGTGAAGGATAGCGGCACCTTGCTGCCCGGACACGGCGGCGTGCTCGATCGGGTGGACAGCCTCCTGGCGGCCGCGCCGGTGTTCACCCTGGGGCTGCTGCTCGCCACGCGGGCATGAGTCCGGCCCGCATTCATTTCCACTCTCGCGCGGCCGGCGCCGCGGAACGAGCAAGCCACTGACGGAGCATCCATGACCATCGCCGTGACCATCCTCGGCTCGACCGGCACCATCGGCGTCAACACCCTGGACGTGATCGCGCGTCATCCCGAGCGCTTCTCGGTGTTCGCCTTGACCGCCCATCGCAACGTCGACGGCCTGTTCGCGCAGTGCGAGACCTGGAACCCGCGCTATGCGGTCATGGTCGATCAAGCGGCGGCCGAGGACCTGGCGCGCCGCTGTCGCGCGGCCGGCCTGGCCACCGAGGTGTTGGCCGGTGCCGAGGCGCTCGCCGAGGTCGCCGCCCATGACGAGGTGCGCTACGTCATGGCCGGCATCGTCGGCGCCGCGGGCCTGCTGCCCAACCTGGCCGCGGCGCGCGCCGGCAAACGCGTGATGCTGGCCAACAAGGAATCGCTGGTGATGTCCGGCCAGCTCTTCATGGACGCGGTGCGCGAAAGTGGTGCCGAGCTGCTGCCGATAGACAGTGAGCACAATGCGGTCTTCCAGTGCCTGCCGAGCCGCTTCGGCGACGGGCTCTCGAAGGTGGGCGTGGAACGCATACTGCTCACGGCCTCCGGCGGACCGTTCCGTTCGCGGCCCATCGAGTCGCTGGCCGAGGTCACGCCGGCGCAGGCGGTCGCCCATCCGAACTGGGTGATGGGCCGCAAGATCTCGGTGGACTCCGCGACCATGATGAACAAGGGCCTGGAGGTGCTCGAGGCTTGCTGGCTGTTCGGCACGACACCCGCCCAGGTTGAGGTGGTCATCCACCCGCAAAGTGTGATTCACTCGATGGTGCAATACGTGGATGGCTCCGTGCTGGCCCAGCTGGGTAACCCCGACATGCGCACTCCCATCGCCTACGCGCTGGCCTGGCCGGAGCGTTGCGCGGCGGGAGTACAGCGCCTCGACCTGTTCAGCGTGCGGCACCTGGATTTCGAAGAGCCGGACTACGACCGCTTCCCCTGTCTGCGCCTCGCGCGTGACGCGATGAGCGCCGGGGGCACGGCGCCCGCGATCCTGAACGCCGCCAACGAGGTCGCGGTCGCCGCCTTCCTCGACGAGAAGATTCGCTACACCGACATTCCCCGCCTGGTCGGGCTCGCGCTGGAACAGGTCGCCGCGCGTCCCGCTCAGGATCTCGACACCATCCTCGCCGACGACTTCGCCGCCCGCGACGCGGTGGAGCGCGCCCTGTCCCACGGAGTTCGTTGATGGAATTGCTCAAGACCCTGGCGTCCTTCGGACTCGCCATCGGCATCCTGGTCACCGCCCACGAGTTCGGACATTACTGGGTGGCGCGCAAGCTCGGGGTGAAGATCCTGCGCTTCTGCATCGGCTTCGGCCGGCCCTTGCTCACCTGGCGGCGGGGCGAGACCGAGTTCGCGCTGGCGGCCATCCCGCTCGGCGGCTACGTGAAGATGCTGGACGAGCGAGAAGGGGAGGTGGCACCCGAGGAACTCGACCGCGCCTTCAACCGCAAGCCGCTCGCGACCCGCGCGGCGGTGGTCGTGGCCGGCCCGCTCGCCAATTTCCTGTTCGCCATCACCGCCTACTGGCTGATGCTGATGATGGGCGTGACCGCGCCGCGGCCGATCATCGGCGAGGTTACGCCGGACTCCATCGCCGCCCGCGCCGGGCTGGTCCGGGGCCAGGAGATCGTTGGCGTCGACGGCTCGCCCGCGCAGACCTGGGACGGGGTGTTCCGGCGCGCGCTCGGCGGCGTGCTGGACGAGCGCGCGGTGCGACTGGCGGTCAAGGACGACAGCGGCGCGACCCGCGAGGTGGTGCTGGACGTCAGCCGCCTGTCCATCGATGACCTGGGCGAGGGCGACTTCTTCGATTCCCTTGGCTTGGCGCCCGACCTGCCTGTCATCCCGCCGGTGATCGGCAAGGTGGTGCCGGGCGGCGCGGCCGAAGCGGCCGGCATGCAGGCCGGCGACCGGGTGCTGAGCGCTGACGGCGAGGCCGTGCCGAGCTGGTCGGACTGGGTGGACGTGGTGCGCAGCCGCGCCGGTCAGCCCATCGCCGTGCGGGTCGAGCGCGCCGCCGGCGAGGTGGCCATGACCCTGGTGCCGGTCCGCGTCGAGGAGGACGGCAAGGTGCTCGGCCGCATCGGCGCCGAGGTCCGCCTGCCGGACAGCGTGCCGCCGGTGCCCATGGGCATCGAGCGCTACGGGCCGGTGGCGGCCTTCAGCGGCGCGGTCGAACGCACCGCAGACATGTCCGCCACCACCCTCAAGTTCCTCGGCAAGATGCTGGTGGGCGAGGCCTCGGTGAAGAATCTCTCCGGGCCGATCAGCATCGCTCACTACGCCGGCGCCTCGGCCAAGCTCGGGGTCGCGCGCTTCCTCGAATTCCTAGCCCTAGTGAGTGTGAGCCTCGCGGTACTCAACCTGTTGCCCATTCCGCTCCTTGATGGCGGACACCTCCTGTATTACCTGATAGAATTCGCGACGCGTAGACCGGTGTCCGAACATCTCCAGGCGTGGGGGCAGCAAGCGGGCCTGGTGGTGTTGTTGAGCCTCATGGGGCTGGCCGTCTACAACGACATCCTGCGCATGCTATGACGCGGTGACGGTCCGACCCACGAATAACAAAAGACAATCTATGCCGAGAGCCTTTGCAGCAGGCTGGATGTGCGGCCTGACGATGCTGGTCGCCGCGAGTGCGCACGCGGCCGAAACCTTCGTCGTCGACGACATCCGGGTGGAGGGGTTGGATCGCATCTCACCCGGTGCGATCTTCAATTATCTGCCGATCAGCGTAGGCGATTCGGTCGACGAGAAGCGCTCTCGCGACGGCGTCCGCGCGCTGTTCAAGACCGGTCTGTTCAAGGACGTCCGCCTCGAGCGCGACGGCGACGTGCTGGTGGTCATCGTGCAGGAGCGCGAGACCATCTCCGACATCACCTTCGAAGGCAACAAGGCCATCAAGACCGAGGACCTGCTCAAGGGCCTGAAGGACGTCGGCTTTGCCAAGGGCGAGGTGTTCAACGAGTCCAAGCTCGACAAGGTCCGGCAAGAACTCAAGCGCCAGTACTACGCCAACGGCAAGTACGGCGTGCGCCTCGAGGACGAAGTCATCCCGGTCGACGACCGCACCGTCGAGGTGGCCTTCACCATTTCCGAGGGCGAGGCCGCCCGCATCAAGCAGATCAACATCATCGGCAACGAGGCGTTCACCGATGAGCAGATCCGCGAGAACTTCAAGCTCAACACGCCGAACTGGATCTCCTGGTTCACCAAGGACGACCAGTACTCCAAGCAGAAGCTCGCGGGCGACCTCGAGATGCTGCGCTCGCTGTACAACGACAATGGCTACCTGAACTTCAGCGTCGACTCGACCCAGGTCTCCATCACGCCGGACAAGAAGGACGTCTACGTCACGGTCAACGTCACCGAGGGCGAGAAGTTCGTGGTCGGCGACGTCAAGCTCGCCGGTACGCTGATCGTCAAGCCGGAGGACCTGTTCAAGCTGGTCATCACGCGCAAGGGCATGACCTTCTCGCGCAAGGACCTGACCGCGACCAGCAAGGCCATCACCGACCGGCTCGGCGACGAGGGCTACGCCTTCGCCAACGTCAACGCCATCCCGGATATCGACAACAAGAATCGCATCGCCGGCATCACCTACTTCGTCGATCCCGGCCAGCGCGTGTACGTGCGGCGCGTGAACTTCTTCGGCAACGCCAAGACCCGCGACGAGGTGCTGCGTCGCGAGATGCGTCAGCTCGAAGGCGGCTGGATCTCGACCGCAAAGGTCGAGCGCTCGAAGGTGCGCCTGCGGCGCCTCGGCTTCTTCGAGGACGTGAACGTGGAGACCCCGGCGGTGCCGGGCTCGACCGACCAGGTCGACGTCAACTTCACCGTGAAGGAGCGCCCGTCCGGCAACCTGATGCTCGGCGTGGGCTTCTCCCAGGCCGCGGGCATCATCTTCAACACCAACGTGCAGCAGGACAACTTCCTGGGCACGGGCAAGAGCGTGAACTTCGCCTTCTCCAATTCGGAGATCAACCAGGTCTTCAGACTGGGCTACATGAATCCCTACTGGACGGTGGACGGCGTCGCGCGCGGCTTCGACCTCACCTACCAGAAGACCGACGCAGGCAATACCAACATCATCCGTTACGACACGCGTACGCTGTCGGGCGGCATGAACTTCGGCGTGCCGATTACCGAATACCACTTCCTCAACTTCGGTGCCTCGTACGAATCGACCGAGATCAACACCAACCCGTTGTTCCTGGACCCGATCATCGCCGCCTTCCTGGCGCGCGAGGGCAACAGCTACAACCTGATCCGCATCACCGGCGGTTTCAGCTACGACACGCGCAACGCGGCCATCTTCCCCGATCGCGGCACCCTGCAGCGCATTCGTGGCGACGTCACGGTGCCGGGCGGCGATCTGACCTTCTTCAAGGTCAACTACGACTCACGCTATTTCATCCCGCTGGCGCGCAACTACATCCTCATGCTGCGCGGCGAACTCGGTTACGGCGACGCCTACGGCGATACGACCGAACTGCCGTTCTTCGAGAACTTTTACGCCGGTGGCCCACGCTCCGTGCGCGGCTACCAGCAAAACTCGCTCGGTCCGGAGGACATCTTCGGTCGCGCGCTGGGCGGCAACATCGAGATCGTCGGCGGCGCGGAAGTCATCATCCCGGTGCCGTTCCTGGCCGAGTTCAAGTCGGTGCGCCTCTCGACCTTCTTCGACGCTGGTAACGTGTGGTCGGCCGACGACCGCTTCGAGATTTCCGACGTGCGCATGTCGGCGGGCCTGTCCGGCATCTGGATGTCGCCTTTCGGCATGCTGTCGGTCAGCATCGCGCAGCCCTTCCGCGACCAGCCGGGAGACAACGTCCAGCGCTTCCAGTTCAACTTTGGCACCCAGTTCTGAGCCTGACGAGTCTGGAAAGATGCCGGGGACGGCAACATAATGGCGCTATTGGCGCCGGTGTCGGCGCGCGGGGGGATTCGCGCTGCAACGCACATCGCAGGCCTCGCTCCGGCCCCGGCCGGCGGCGCGACCCGCGCCTCACGTGTGCCGTTCCCATCGGATCGAGGTGAGTACCGCGCGAGCGGTCGAGCACCCATCACTCAACTTCAAAAACGCACTGGAGTACTGCCTTGAGAATCCTTGATCGTTTTTCGCTTGCCGTGCTGTTGTCCGCCGCCCTGAGTGTTTCCGCGGCGCAGGCCGCTGACTACAAGATTGGCGTGGTCAACGCGCCGCGGGTCCTCGAGGCTGCGCCGCAGGCCGAGGTCGCGCGAGTCAAGCTCGAGAAGGAGTTCGCGGCACGCGACCAGAAGCTGGTGGCCGCGCAGAAGGAACTGAAGACGCTCGAGGACCGCGCGCAGAAGGATGGCGCGATCATGAGCGAGTCCGAGCGTGGCCGGCTGGAGCGCGACATCATGAACAAGCGTCGCGACCTCAAGCGCGACACCCAGGAATTCCAGGAAGACGTCAACTATCGTCGTAACGAAGAGATGGCGGCCATCCAGCAGCAGATCGCCGACGCGATCATCTCGCTGTCCAAGGAACAGGGCTTCGACATGGTGCTCGGCACCGGCGTGGTGTTCGCGAGCGAGAAGGTCGACATCACCGATCAGGTCATCGCCCGCCTTAAGAAGGGCGCGGGCAAGTAAGCGCGTCGCGGCGCCGCCGCGGCGGCGCCGCGCGTTCCGCGTTGCCGGGCGCTCGTTCCGGCCAGTGAACCCCCCATGTCATTGATGCCGAGCGAACTCGCCGGGCGGCTAGGCGCGCGGCTGTCGAACGCCGAGGGCGGCGTCCCGCTGGCGCGCATCGCCCTGCCGGGCAGCGCACAGGCGCAGGACCTGTGCTTCCTCGCGCCGGGCGCGCGCACGCCGGTCGATCAGCGCTGCGGCGCGTGGCTCGCGGCCGCGGATTTCGGGCAGCCCAACACCCTGGTCGCGACGGACGTGGTGCTCGCCTGCGCGCGTGCCGCGTCGTGGCTCGCGCCACGCCGCAGCGCTGGTCACCGCGCGGCCCGCACCACCGAGATTGCCGCCACGGCGCGCATCGCACCGGGCGCGGTGATTGGCGCCGGCGTGCATATCGGTGAGCACGCCTGCATCGCGCAGCACGTGGTACTCGAGGACGGCGTGACCATCGGCGCCTACAGCGAGGTAGGTGTCGGCAGCGTGCTGCGCAATCACGCGAGCATCGGCAACCGCGTGCGCATCGGCAGTCATTGCGCCATCGGCGAGGATGGTCTCGCCTACCTGCGTGATGGCCAGGCGTGGCGCGCCATGCCGGCCTTTGGCAGCGTCGAGATCGGTGATGACGTGGTGCTGCTCGCGCATACCGTTGTGCAGGCCGGCGTGCTTGGCGATACGGTGGTCGCGCACGGCTGCGTACTCGACAGCCAAGTGTTGATCGGACATGATTCGGTCATCGGCGCACACACCGCCATTGCCGGTCAGACCGCGGTCGCGGGCGCTGCGCGCATCGGTCGCGGCTGCCGCATCGGCGGCAAGGTGGGGATCGGCGAAGGTGTGAGCATCGCCGAAGGGGTCACGGTCACCGCGATGAGCATGGTGTCGCGCTCGCTAGAGCGCGCCCACGCGCATTATTCCTCGGGCTGGCCCGCAGAACCCAGCCGCCGCTGGTGGCGGCGCGTGGCGTGGCTGCGGCGCAGCGGCGAATGACGACGCGCGACGTCACGAACGAACAACTATAGTCGCGGCAGATGGCCGCGGGCGGGGGCGACGTGGGAGGTGGTATGGACGATTTGGGCATTGCAAAGATTTTGCAGACGATGCCACATCGTTATCCGTTCCTGCTCATCGATCGGATCATCGAGTACACGCCCTTCGAGTCGATCAAGGCGCTGAAGAACGTGACGATCAACGAGCCGTTCTTCCAGGGCCACTTCCCTGGTCATCCGATCATGCCGGGCGTGCTGATCCTCGAGAGCATGGCGCAGGCCACCGGCATGCTGGCGTTCTATTCCAATCACGCGCGCAGCGAGGAAGGTAACGTCTACTACCTGGTGGGCGTGGACAAGGCGCGCTTCAAGCGCCCGGTCAGCGCGGGCGATCAGCTCATACTGAAGGCCGAGTTCAAGCGTCAGATCAAGGGCATCTATCGTTTCGAGGCGAGTGCCGAAGTCGACGGCACGGTGGTTGCCAGCGCGGAATTCATGACCACGGAAAGGGCGGCTGACCGTTGATCGATCCGAGCGCGAGGGTGGATGCGGGCGCGGTACTCGCGTCCGACGTCGAGATCGGTCCGTGGTGCTGGATCGGCGCAGGGGTGCAGATCGGCGCCGGGACGCGCGTCGAGGCCTACACGGTAATCAAGGGGCCGACCGTCATCGGCCGCGACAACCACATCTTCTCCCACTGTTCACTCGGCGAAGACCCGCAGGACAAGAAGTTCACCGGCAGCGGCGAGTCGCGTCTCGAGATCGGTGATCGCAACACCATCCGCGAGTACTGCAGCATCAATCGTGGCACGCCGCTCGGCGGTGGCGTCACGCGGCTCGGCAACGACAACTGGGTGATGGCCTACTGCCACATCGCCCATGATTGCCAGGTCGGCAACTTCACGGTGTTCGCCAACAACGCGACTCTCGCCGGGCACGTCGAGATCGAGGACTACGTGATCCTCGGCGGCTTCACCGGTGTGCACCAGTTCTGCCGCATGGGCCAGAGCAGTTTCTCGGCCATCGCCACCATCATCGTGCGCGACGTGCCACCCTACGTGATCGTCAATGGCAACACCGCCAAGCCGCGCAGCATCAATCGCGAAGGCCTCAAGCGGCGCGGTTTCGCGCCCGAGGCCATTTCCACGCTGAAGCGCGCCTACCGTACCCTCTACCGCCAGGGACATAGCCTGGAGGAAGCGCTCAGGCTGCTGGAAGCCGAGCGCGACGACAGCGCCGAGATCGGGCGCCTGCTGGATTTCATCCGCGCCTCCAAGCGTGGCATCGTGCGCTGAGCGGCGCGTCGACATGTCCGGCCCGCGCATCGCGCTTGTCGCCGGCGAACCTTCCGGAGACAAGCTCGGCGCGGCGCTGATCGAGGCGCTGCGCGTCCAGCGCCCCGACGCCACCTTCCTCGGCATGGCCGGGCCGCACATGCTGGGGGCCGGCTGCCAGCCGCTCGCGCATATCGACGAACTGTCGGTGATGGGACTGGTGGAGGTGCTGCGCGCCTATCCCCGCCTGCATGCGCTGCGCGCGCGTCTCGCGCGGGACATCGTCGCCGCGCGCCCCGACGTGTTCGTCGGTATCGACGTGCCCGATTTCAACCTCGGCCTGGCCGCGCGTCTCAAGGGCGCCGGCATTGCCACGGTGCACTATGTCTGTCCCCAGGTATGGGCGTGGCGGCAGGGGCGGGCGCGCGCCATCGGCGAGTCGGTGGACCGCCTGCTCGCGCTGCTGCCCTTTGAGCCCGCCTTCTTCGCGCGTCACGGTGCCGATTGCCGTTTCGTCGGCCATCCGCTGGCCGACGCGCTGCCCATGGTCGCGGACCGCGAGGCGGCGCGCGCGGCGCTCGGCGTTCGCGGTCAGAACCCGCTGCTGGCGCTGTTGCCCGGCAGCCGCGGGCAGGAGATCGAGCGCCTGGCCGCGCTCTTCGCCGCCGG
>JAIEQK010000222.1 GCA_019747795.1 Gammaproteobacteria bacterium
GCCCAACCGATTACCGACCACGCCGCCATCACGCGGCGACATGGCCTTAATCAGAGTTTCCTGAAGTCCGACCTACAGGAACGCCTCCAACGCGGCGGTGAACGCCGCTTCGCACTCGATGTTCGACAGGTGCGCGCTCGGCAGCTCGACGTAGCGTGAGCCCCACACCAGATCGTGCATCTCGCGCATGCTGCACACCGGCACGGCCGGGTCGTGGGCGCCGGCGATGAACATCACCGGGAGCGCGAGCGAACTCAAGCGATCAAGATAATCCAGCGTCTTCAGCGCCGCGCAGCAGGCGATGTAGCCCGTCACGGGCGTCGCGGCGATCATCTGGCGCAGCATCGCGAGCTGCGGCGCACGGCGTTCGATCATCGCGGATGTGCACCAGCGCGCGAGGGTCGGCTCGACCAGCGCCTGCATGCCCTGGTCGCGCGCGGTGCGTATGCGCTGGTCCCACATGGCGCAGGCCGCCGGCGCGGTGCGCGCCGCGCAGTTCGCCACGCAGATCGACAGCACGCGATCCGGATGTTCGAGCGCGAGCCCGAGCGCGGTCATGCCGCCGAGCGACAGCCCGACAAAATGCGCGCGCGCGATGCCGAGCGCGTCCAGCAGCGCGACCACGTCGCCGACCAGGTCGGGAAAGCCATAGGGACCATCGGGCACGTCGCTGCCACCGTGACCGCGCGTGTCGTAGCGCACCACGCGCAGGCGCGTCGCCAGCGCTGCGGACTGCGCGGCCCACATGTCGACGTTCGCGGCGAGAGAATGGGAGAAGATCACCGCCGGTGCGTCACGCGGCCCTTCGTCGACCACGTTCAGGCGGAGCTTGGGCGTCTGGATCAGCATAGGGTTCGTGGCGCCGTGCGCCCGGCATTGCAAGGATGAAGCCCGCGCGCGGTGCGGCGCGGCATGGACGTGGCGATAGCGTGCATCGGCGGATTCATGGCCGTCCGGCGACGGCGGAGATCAGACGTCCTCGAGCACCAGTTCGATCAGGGCCGCGGTGTCGGCATCCAACGCGCGCGCGAGCGCGGCTTCGAAGCCGGCGTTGTCGGTGACCCGCTCGCCGCTCAATCCGAAGGCGCGCGCGAACGCCGCGAAGTCCGGATTGGCGAGGTCGTTCGCGATGCGACGACCCGGATAGCGTCTGTCCTGATGCATTTCTATAGTGCCGAACTTGCCGTTGTTGAACACCACGATCACCGGCTTCGCGCCGTGGCGCGCGGCGGTGGCGAGTTCCATGCCGGTCATCAGCATGCCGCCGTCACCCACGCAGCCCACCACCCGGCGCCCGGGCTCGGCCAGCGAGGCCGCGATCGCCGCCGGCACACCCCAGCCCATCGCGCCGTTGATCGGCGCCAGCAACCGGCCGGGTCGGCGGTAGCGCCGGTAGCGCTGCGGCCAGACGGTGAAGTTGCCGGCGTCGACCGTGACGATGGCATCGGCGGGCAGCGCACGATTGAGGCTCTCCATCACCTCGCCGGGATCGAGCCCGCCTTCGACGCGCGGCGGCGTGGTCGACGCGCGCCACGCGGCATTCACCCGTGCGCACCAGGGCGCGCGCGCGTCGCCGCCGTCCAGCGTCGCGGTCGCAAGCGCCGCGAGCGTCTCGCCGATGTCGGCGCGGACGCCGAGGTCCGCGGCATAGTTGCGCCCGATGTCCTGCGCCTCGGGGTAGACGTGGAGCAGTTCGCGCGCGCGTCCGTCGCGCCACAGCGTGTAGCCGCGGGTCGTCGGCTCGTCGAGCCGCGCGCCCACCACCAGCACACAGTCGGCCTCGTCGGCCAGCGACCAGATCTCCGGGTGAGCACTCAAGCCCAGCGCCCCGCCGAAGCAGGGATGATCGTTGTCGAAGGCGTCGTTGCGGCGCCATGCCACCATCACCGGCAGGTGGTTGCGACGCGCGAACTGTTCCACATCGCGACACATGGTGTCGCTGGTGCCGCCGCCACCGAGCACCAGCAGCGGTTTCTCGGCACGGGCGAGCCGTTCGCATATGTCCGCCAGCTGGGCGGCGTCCAGGCCGCGCCGCTGCACCGGCCGCGGCGGTTCGGGCGCCGCGAAGGCCTCGCCGGACAGCACATCCTCGGGCAGGGCCAGCACCACCGGCCCTGGCCGGCCGCTCCGCGCGAGGTGCACAGCGCGCGCCAGCGCCGAGGGCAGCGCCTCGCCGATGGTCACCTGTTCCACGTGCTTGGCGAGCGGCCGAAAGAAGTCTTCGTAGTCGATTTCCTGGAAGGATTCGCGCCCGAGGTTGTCGCGCGCCACCTGGCCGACGCACAGCAGGAGCGGGATCGACGCCTGGCGCGCCACGTGCAGCGCGATGGACGCGTTGGTCGCGCCCGGACCGCGGGTCACGAAGCAGGCACCGACCTGGCCGGTCAGCTGCGCGGTCGCGGCCGCCATGAATGCCGCGCCGCTCTCGTGGCGGCAGGTGATGAGTTCGAGGTCGTCCTGCACGTCGTAGCAGGCGTCGAGCACGGCCAGGAAGCTCTCGCCCGGCACGCAGAACAGACGTGGCACACCGTGCCCGATCAGGGCCTCGACCACCAGCTGGCCACCGCTCAGTGCTTCACTCATGGCGCGCGCTCAGGGCACCAGGATGGGAATGGTGTGCTTGGAACGGTCTTCGAGGTGCCGATGGGCGGCGGGCGCCTCCTCGAGCGCGAAGCGTTCGACCGGATGTGGCCACACGATGCCGCGCTCGAGCGCGTCGAAGAAACGGCCGGTGGAGAGCTCGAGGTCCTCGCGGGTCGCGACGTAGTGCCCGAGATTGGGACGGGTCAGGAACAACGAGCCGTGGCGCGACAGGGCCAGCACGTCGAACGGATCCGGTTTGCCCGAGGCGTTGCCGTAGGCCACCATCAGGCCGCGCGGCCGCAGGCATTCGATCGACTTCATGAAGGTGTCGCGGCCGATGGAATCGTAGGCCACGTCCACCCCGCGGCCGTGGGTGAGGTCGCGCACCTGCTGCACGAAATCCTCGGCCGAATGCAGCAGCACGTGGTCGGCACCCGCCTCGCGCGCCATCTCGAACTTGGACGCAGCCCCCACGGTCGCGATCACGGTCGCGCCGAGATCCTTCGCCCACTGGCAGACGATGAGACCGGTGCCGCCGGTCGCGGCGTGGACGATCACGGTCTCGCCGGCCTTGAGTTCGTGCAGGCGGAACAGCAGGTATTCGGCGGTCATGCCGCGTGTCAGGGTGGCCGCCACCACGTCGTCGGCGATGCCGTCCGGCAGCCGCACCAGCGCCGAGGCGCGCATCACGCGAGCCTCCACGTAGGACGGTCCCGCGGAGCCGTAGCCGACCCGGTCGCCGACCCGAAGCCCGGTCACCTCCGGCCCCACCGCCTCGATGACGCCGGTCGCCTGGTCGCCGATGATCGCCGGCAGCTTCACCGGGTAGACGCCGCGCCGGTAATAGGTGTCGATGAAGTTCACGCCGATGCCGGTGTGGCGCACCAGCACTTCGCCCGGACCGGGCGCGCGCAGTTCGATCTCCTCGACGACCAGCTTGTCCGGATCGCCCAGTTCGCGCAGCACGATGGCACGTGTCACTCGGTTCACTCCTTCGCGGCCGTTTGGCGTGGCGCAGTATACCCGCGGGACGCGGCCCGCACGTGCCGGCCGCGCAGCGAAGCTCGAGGGGCTCGCGACGGGGCCGAGCCGAAGAGTATGCTCGGCCTCGGCCCAGGGCCTCGAGGGGGAAAGCCGATGAGTCGCACCACGGTCCGCGTGTTCTTCAATTTCCGCAGTCCCTACTGCTACCTCGCCTCCCACACACTCTTCGAGCGCCTCGCGGTGTTCGACGTGGATCTCGCCTGGCGCTCGCTCGGCGGCTGGGACGGTCGCTCGGCGCCAGATCGCGCGAGTCGCAAGGTGCCGCTCACGCGCCAGGACGTGGCGCGCTGGTGCCGACGCATGAAGGTGCCGTTCAACCCGCCGCCGATCTCCACCGACCCGACGCCGGCCGCGCTGGTGGCCTACGCCGCCGAGGCCGCGGACCTGCTGCCACGCTACGTGAAGCGCGTGATGTGGGCGGAGTGGGCCGAGGGCCAGGACATCGGCGCCCCCGACGTGCTGACCCGCGTCGCGGGCGAGGTGGGCCTGCCTGCCGCCGCGGTGCCCGCGGCGCTCGACAATCTCGACTACCTGGCCGGACTGCAGGAGAACTGGCAGGAAGCGGAAAGTCTCGGCGTCATCGGCGTGCCGACCTTCGTGGTCGGCGACCAGGTGTTCTGGGGCAACGACCGCATCGACTTCCTCGAGGAATACCTGGCGGAGCTCGGGCTCACCAAGCGCTGAGCAACGGCAGCGGGGACATCATTCGGGGGATTCGGGGACAGACCACGATTTCGCGGGGTACCGCGAAATCGTGGTCTGTCCCCGAATCCGACACTCAATCCTTCAGATACCCCAGCTGCGCGAGCATCTCCTCGCGACTCATCTTCAACTGCGGCGCCAGCATCACTTCGGTTCCCAGGCGCTCCACGGGCTCGTCGCAGCGGAAGCCGTCGTCGTGGGTGACGGTCGCCTCGAACATCGCGCCTGACGGCGTGCGCACGTATATCGAATCGAAGTAGCCGCGGTCCTTCACGTCCGACACGTCGGTGTAGCCCATGCCTTCGAGATACAGCTTGAGCTCGTTCTGCGCCGCGTGACTGGGGACCTGGAAAGCCATGTGATGCACGGTGCCCTCCCCCACGATCCAGGTGCCGGCTTTGCGCTCCGGTTCGACTTCGAAATCGACCAGCGCGCCGCTCGCGCCGTCACCCAGGCTGTAGCGGATGAGGTTGCGATCGCTCGCCACGCGCGTGCCGCCCCAGCCGAGCTGCATGAACTCCTCCATCGCCTCGGCATCGCGCAGCGATACGCCGATGGAATGGGTGCCGCGGATCATGAGTTCCGCCGGCACGGGCCCCTTGCTGTGGGGCTTGCGCGCATCGTCGGCCACGCCGACCAGCGAGTAGTGCACACCGCAGGGATGCTGGAAATCGAGATAGCGCTCGCCGAAACGCTCCTGTTCGCGCACCGCGAAGCCATGGCTCGTGAGCCGCTCGCGCCAGTAGGCGAGCGCCGCCGGCGGCACCGACAGGCTCACGTAGCGTACCTGCCCGCTGCCCTGCCTGCCCTTCACGCCGGTATGGGCCACCGGAAAGGTGGTCACCAGCGAACTCTCCTCGCCGACATCGTTGCCGTAGTACAGGTGGTAGATCGGCACCTGGCCATCGTAGAAGGCGGTCTTCTTCACGCTCTTCAGGCCCAGCACCTTGGTATGGAAGTCGTAGTCTTCCTGCGCACCGCCGGTGGCGATGGTGATGTGATGATGACGGGTGACGTGATGGCCGGGGGTCGCTGACATGTTCGCTCTCCGTAGGAATCTCAAGACCACGGGATGGGAACGGCGGTCGTCGGGGCACCCGTGAACGGGTTCGCGCGCGACGGCCAGCAGTGGCGGCGGAAGCTAGCACGCGCGCGCGACGGGCGGCAAGGCGCGCCGGTCACGCCCCGACGCACGGCGTGCTGACCTACAATCCAAGAGGCGCCCGTCGCGCGCCGCGGAGCCTCGCCGATGATCGACCTCTACACCTGGTCCACGCCCAACGGCCGCAAGATCTCCATCGCGCTCGAAGAACTCGAACTGCCCTATCGCGTGCATACCGTCGACATCACCCGCGACGCGCAGTTCGCGCCCGAGTTCCTCGCCATCAGCCCGAACAACAAGATTCCCGCCATCGTCGATCGCGACGCGGGTGTGACGCTGATGGAATCGGGCGCCATCCTCATCTACCTGGCCGAGAAGTGCGGCCGCCTGCTCGCGAGCGAAAGAAACGCGCGCCTCGCCACGCTGGAGTGGCTGATGTGGCAGATGGGCGGCTTCGGCCCGATGCTCGGCCAGGCCCACCACTTCGTGCACTTCAATCCCGACAAGTCCGAGTACGCGCGTGAACGCTACGCGAGCGAGGCGCGACGCCTGTACGGCGTGCTCGATCGGCGCCTCGCGGATCGCGCCTACGTTGCCGGCGACGACTACAGCATCGCCGACATCGCCATCTGGCCCTGGGCGGCGCGTCATGCCTGGCAGGCCATCGCGCTGCCCGACTATCCGCACGTGCTGCGCTGGTATCGCGACATCGCCTCGCGGCCGGCGGTGATGCGCGGCTACAGTGTGCCAACGCCGGCCGATATTCCGCTGCCCTGACGCAGGTCACTGCGCGCAGGCTTGCGGGGCAGGAGCGAGTTCCAGACAATCGAGCCTCGTTGCAGCTCGCATCCATTCAAAGCCAAGGAATTACCCATGTCCGCTTACGTCGTCGTCCATGCCACCGTGAAGAGTCCAGAGAAGATGGCGGAATACTCCGCCGCCGCCGGCCCGACGCTCGCGGCTTTCGGCGGCAAGCTGGTGTCGCGCGGCGCGAGCGAGACGCTCGCCGGCAACCAGCCCCACGGTGTGATGGTGGTGCTCGAATTCCCCGATCGTGCGTCCGCCAAGGCGTGGTACGCCTCCGACGCCTACCAGGCCGCGATCCCGACGCGCCTCGAAGCGATGGACAGCATCTTCGTTCTCGGCGGGGAATGAGCGCGGCCCGTGCCGCTCGATCCGCAATGCCAGGCGCTGGTCGACGCCGCCGCGCGCGCCGGCTCGCCCTTCGCGACCGACGACCCGCGGCTCGCGCGGCGCGGCTATGACGCCGGCACGCTGATATATCACCACGCGACGCCGCCGCTGGAGAGCGTCGTCAACCTGGTGTGCGCCGGTCCCGCCGGCAACCTGCGCACCCGGCTCTATCGCCCGCGCGGCGCCGGCCAGGCCGCGCCGGCGCTGGTGTATTTCCACGGCGGTGGCTGGGTGCTCGGCAACCTCGACTCCCACGATCACCTGTGTCGCTACCTGGCCGCGAAGTCCGGCGTGGTGGTGGTGGCGGTCGACTACCGGCTGGCACCGGAGCACAAGTTCCCCGCGGCCTACGAGGACTGCCTGGCGGCGACGCGCTGGGTGGCGGCGAGCGCGACCGAGCTCGGGCTCGACGCGAAGCGCCTCGCAGTGGGCGGCGACTCCGCCGGCGGCAGTCTCGCGGCGGCGGTGGCGCTCGCGGTGCGCGACGAAGGTTGGCCGATGCTGCGCCTGCAGCTGCTCATCTACCCGTCGACCGACTGCACCGCCGACACACCGTCCCTGCGCGACAACGGCGAAGGCTACCTGCTGACGCGCGCGGCGATGGATCAGTTCATCGACTGGTACCTGCCGACCCGCATCGCGCGCACCGATCCACGCGCCTCGCCGCAGCTCGCGCCGGATCACTCGGGTCTACCGCCGGCTTTCATCCAGACCGCGGAGTTCGATCCCTTGCGCGACGAGGGTGAGATCTACGGCGACACGCTGAAACGCGACGGCGTCGACGCCGAAGTGCGTCGCTATGCCGGCATGGTGCACGGATTCATGCGGATGGGCGGCAAGGTGGACATGGCGCTGACGGCGCTGGACGACGCCGCCGCGGCGCTGAAAAGCGCGCTGTAGGTCGGACTTACACCCGACATTCAGTTCCAGAGCGCTTGTCGGAGTGTTGGATTCAATGTCGGACTGAAGTCCGATCTACAACGAACATCGGGTCGCGACCCGATTAACCATCGGCCCCTCATCGCGAGGACCTCCCATGCCCCCCACGCCCAAGGCCCGCATCATCATCATCGGCGGCTCGATGGCCGGACTGTTCGCCGCGACGGCGCTGCGCAACCTCGGCTACGACGCGCGGATCTACGAGCGCGCCGGCGAAGCGCTGGCCAATCGCGGCGCGGGCATCGCAACCCACGACGAGCTCTACGCCGCGGTGCGCGCGGCAGGCATGGAACTGCGCGACGAGATGGGCGTGCGCTCCAAGGGCCGCATCATGTTCGAGCGCGACGGCAGCGTGATCGGGCGCCATGACATGCCACAGGTGATGACCTCCTGGGGACTCATCTACCGCTTCCTGCGCGCGCAGCTGGAAGATGCCCAGTACCACGGCAACCGCGCGCTGCGCGCGATCGAGACCCGCGGCGACGAAGTGATCGCGGTGTTCGAGGACGGCACGCGGGTCGCGGGCGACTGGCTGCTCGGCGCGGACGGCACGCGCTCCACGGTGCGCGCGCTGGTCGCGCCGCAGGTGCCGGCGGAGTATTGCGGCTACTTCGGCTGGCGTGGGCTGATCGACGAAGCGCGCGTGCCGGCCGAGGTGCTCGCCGAGTTCGACGAGCGCATGGCGCTCTGCATGGCGCCCGGCGGTCATTGGCTCGGCTACCTGGTGGCCGGGCCTGGGGACGCGCTGGCCCCCGGCCGCCGCTGGTACAACTGGGGCTGGTACCGCACCGCCGACGAAGCGCGCCTGCGCGATCACCTGACCGACGCGCGCGGCCATCATCACGAGAACGGCATCCCCCACGATCTCATCCGCGAGGAGTTGATCGAGGCGATGCGCGCCGAGGCGCGTGCCTGGCTCGCGCCGCAGGTGCAGAGCGTGATCGCGGCGACGCCGCGGCCCTTCCTGCAGGGCATGTACGACTTCTGCGCGCCGCGCTTCGTGCACGGCCGCGTGGTGCTCATCGGCGACGCCGCCGCGACCGCCCGTCCGCATTGCGGCATGGGCGTGTCGAAGGCCGCCGAGGACGCCTCGAGCTTCGCCGCCGCGCTCGATGCGGGCCAGCTCGGCAGCTGGGAGACGGCGCGCGTCGCCTACGCACGGAGCGTGGTCGAGTGGAGCCGCGATCTCGGCAGCTACATCGGTCCGCAGCCCGAGGACCCGCTGCATCGCGCCAAGGCCGAGCGCCACATGCGGCCCGACGTCCTGATGGCCGCGACCGCGGCCGCGCGGCCGCAGCGTTTTCTGGAAGAGGTCGCGGCTCGCCTCGCCTAGGCCGATCTATACTCGGGCCGCGCTCGCCCGAGCGACCGGTCCAGCACAAACGGGAACAGAACGATGGCAAAAGTGGATATCAAGGCGGCCGACGGCTTCACGTTCGGCGCCTACCTCGCCCTGCCGCGCGACGAAGCCAAGGGCGGCGTCGTCGTGATCCAGGAGATCTTCGGCGTCAACCACCACATCCGCGCGGTCGCCGATGGCTACGCTGCGGCGGGCTACGCGGCCATCGCGCCGCAGATCTTCGACCGCGTCGAGCGCGACGTCGAACTCGGCTACACCGCGCAGCCCGACTTCGACAAGGGCCTGCGCATCGCCTTTCACGATCTGAAACTCGAGAACACGCTGTTCGATCTGCAGGCCAGCATCGACTACATCGCGCGCTACGGCCGCGTCGGCGTGGTCGGCTACTGCTTCGGCGGCCTGCTCACCTGGCTCTCGGCCTGTGAACTGAAGGATGTCGCGGCGGCATCAAGCTACTACGGTGGCGGCATCGCACGCGAAGCCCACCGTCGCCCGCGCTGCCCGGTGATGATGCACTTCGGCGAGCGCGACAAGCACATTCCCATGAGCGAGGTCGACACCATCCGCCGCGCTCATCCCGAGGTGCAGGTGTTCGTCTACGACGCCGACCACGGCTTCAACTGCGACGAGCGCGCGAGCCACGATGAGACCAGCGCGTCCATCGCGCGCGATCGCACGCTGAACTTCTTCGAGAAGCATATGCGCTACGACCCGGACTCGACGGTGGTGATGCCGCGCTGAGCGCGGCCGATTCCGATCAGGTCACGAAGCGGAAGGTCAGCGGATAGCGGAAGCGGTGACCGTGGCGCGCCTGCACGGTCGCCTCGCGCAGCATGACGAGCTGGAAGACCAGCACCACCGGCACCATCAAGACGCCGATCAGCGCGAGGCTCAGCGTGAAGGCGATCAACAGGTAGACCAGCACCGAGAGCTGGAAGTTGAGGGCCTCGCGCGCATGCTCCTCGGCGAAGGCCGAAACCGTCGCCGCGCGTCGCCAGGCGCGCAGCAGGAACGCGAGGTGCAGCAGCGGCAGTACGTATAGCAGGAGCCCCGCCAGGTGCGCGTTGCGCGCCGCGGCGCGCGCCTCCGGTGCCGGGGCGTCCAGGTCGCCTGGCGGCGTGCCGCGCGGAAGCAGCATGGCAAGGCCCGCGACCGCCGCGACCCAGCCAGCCAGCAGCATGAACACGCCGGCGGTGAAGCCGCCCGCGTGACTCTCGGGCCCATCGTTCAGCACCACCCGCAGCGTGCGCAAGGTCGCGCCATCGGCGCGCGTGGCGGGCAGTTCCACCGCCACCTGCACCTGGCCGTCGGCCGGCACCACGAAGCGCGGCAGATCGAACTGCAGTTCGAGTTCGGCACCGCCGCTCTGCCCGAGCCGCGCGCCGCTGCGCGCCAGGTTGCCGGCCGCCGTATCGCGTCGCGCCTCGATGATGCGCCGACCGTCGCCGTCGCTGACCGTCACGGTCAGGCTCGCGGCGGGTGTCGCGCCACCGCCCGCACTCGGGCCGGCGACCAAGCTCACCAGCAGCGCGCCGCGCGCCTCGCGGCCGGGTGTGAGCGCGAGCCGTGCCGGAGTGGTCGGCGCGATGACGTCGAACTCGAGCACGTGCGGCGCGACGCGCGCGCCGACGGCCATCACCACGTCCCTCAAGGGCACACAGCTACCAAGCACGGCGCACAGGCCGAGCACGGCGGCAATCAGGGCTTTGCGGGACATCGGGGCTCAGGACAGCGGGCGGGTCATGGCGCGGCATTGTAGGTGAAAGCGCCGCGGTCGACGCGCGCGTCGCATTGCCGCATCATCGCGGCGCGCGGGCGGTCCGCGTCGCCACACGCCGCGCAGCGGCAAGGACAACAAGGGCCTCGCACGAGGTTCACACCCCATGACGTCATCCTCTTCTTCCTCGACGCGGGGCCTCATGGCCTGGCTGGATCGCAACGTGTTCGAACTCGGGCGCGAGATGCGCCTGTCCTACCTGCCGCCGCTGATGGTGTACGTCGCGGCCGGCATCTCGGGTCTGACCGGCATCGTCGGTACGTTCTTCGTCAAGAGCTACCTGGGACTCTCGGCCGAGTTCCTGGCCGCGCTCGGTTTCTGGGCGGGTCTGCCCTGGGCCTTGAAGATGCCGCTCGGGCATCTCGTGGACCTGCTGTGGAAGTGGAAGGCGGGGCTGGTGTTCCTGGGCGCGGGGCTGGTGGCGGTCAGCCTCGGCATCATGATTGGTCTGCTCGCGTCACCGGACGCGATGCGCGCCGTGTTGCCGGCCGAGACCTGGTACGTATGCGCGGCGCTGCTCGCGCCCATCGGCTACGCCCTGCAGGACGTGGTGGCGGACGCGATGACGGTGGAAGCCGTGCCGCGGGTCGACGCGCACGGCGAGCCCGTGCCGGACGAACAGCGCACGCTCATGCACACCACCATGCAGACGCTCGGCCGCGTCGCCATCATCGGCGGCGGGGTGTTGGTATCGCTCGCGAACGTAGTGCTGCTGGCCGGCGTGGAGAAGCTCGGCGAAGCGGACAAGGTCGCGGCCTACCTGCGCATCTACGAGTACGCGCTCGTCATTCCGCTGGTCTCGGTGCTGGGCGTGGCGCTCGCGCGGCGCATTCGTCGTCGCGACGAGGCGCGACTCGCGACCCAGGGCTATACCACCGCGGAGATCACCCGCCTGCTGGCGGTGCACGGCACCCGGCCGCCGGTCAACTGGAGCATCCTCGGCGGCGGCCTCGTGTTCGCGCTGGTGTCGACCGTGGTCGGCGTGAGCGGTATGCCCTTCGGCCAGGAAGTGGTGTTCACCGTGTCGATGGCGATCGTCGTGTTCCTGATGTGGCGCCTGCTGAACGCGCTAGAACCCGCCGCGCGCAGCACCCTGCTCGGCACCGCGGTGGTGATCTTCGTGTTCCGCGCCATGCCAGGCCCGGGACCGGGCTCCACCTGGTGGATGATCGACGAACTCCACTTCGACGAATCCTTCCTCGCGCGGCTGAGCGCCATCGCCAGCATCCTCACCCTGGCGGGCCTGTTCCTGTTCCGCCGCTTCATGGCCGAGCGCCCGATCACGCGCATCGTCGCGTTCCTGACGCTCGCCGGCACGCTGCTTTCGCTGCCGGTGCTCGGCATGTATCACGGTCTGCATGTATGGACCGCCGCGCACACCGGCGGCGTGGTGGACGCGCGCTTCATCGCGCTCATCGACACCGCGCTCGAATCGCCGCTCGGCCAGGTGTCCATGGTGCCGATGCTGGCCTGGATCGCGCGCTCGGCGCCGGAGGATCTGAAGGCCACCTACTTCGCGGTGATGGCGTCCTTCACCAACCTCGCGCTGTCGGCCAGCCAGCTCGGCACCAAGTATCTGAACCAGGTGTTCCTGGTCACGCGCGAAGTGCGCGACCCCGCGACCCAGGCCCTCGCCACGCCCGCAGACTACAGCCAGCTCGGCGACCTGCTGCTCGCCTGCACGCTCATAGGTCTCTGCGTGCCGCTCGCCGCCATCCTGCTGACGCGGGTGGTGGGGTGGCGCAGCGCCTGAGCGTCACGCCGCCAGTACGCACCTGGCCTGCCGCGGCGGCAGCACGTTCAGCGGCGCGCTCCGCGCTGCGCCAGCAACGACAACAGCAACGCAACGAGCGCCATCGCGGCGAGTGCAGCGCGCACGTCCACCGCCTCGCTGCGCGGTATCGCGAGCCTGTCGTGCCTCAACTGCGCGGCCAGCGCGGCGGCGTCCTGCAGGCGCAGGTAGGCGAGACCGGTCTGCGCGGCGAGGGCCATCAGGTGGGGCTCCTTGAGCGCGCTCAGATGTGCGTTGGCCACTTCGCTGGGAGGCGCGGTGTGCGGCCAGTCGGCCGCACGGTCGGCGAAATCCTGCGCGCTCCACTCCCCCCGTCGCGCGCCGCTCTCGTCGAACTTGGGGATGGACACCGGGCTGTCGCCGCCGACACCCACCACCAGGCCGCGCACCGCGCCGGCGCGGCCAGTGAAGCGCGGCGGTACTTCCGGGTCGATGGGTGGCGCCTCGTGACCGTCGCTGATGAACACGAGTCGCGTGTGCCGCGGCAGCTGGGCGACGAGCGCGAGACTCTTGTACAGCCCCTTGGCCACTTCGCTGCGCTGCTCCCAGGCCATGCGCCAGCTGATGCCTTGCAGCACCGCGCGCAGTTCGCGGTAGTGCGCGCAGATTTCGATCGGCGTCAGCAGCAGGAAGGCGCGGTGACCGGTGAAGAGCGCGAGCCCGGCCTCGGTGCCGCAGGGCAGCGTCATCAGGGCCTCGAGTGTCGTGCGTTTGGCCACCGCCAGGCGAGAACCCGGCTCGCCGTCGTAGTTCGCATCCTCGGCGTTCATGCTCTGCGAGATGTCGAACACGAACACGTAACGATAGGTGGGCGTACGCATGTGCAGGCGCGGATCGGCGAAGGTCGCCGCCGTGGCCACGGCGGCGAGCAGCAGCGCCAGCACCGCCGGCCGTCGCCAGCGTCTCAGGGCCACGGTGATTCGTCCTCGCCGCCGACCACCGTGCGCACCGTGCCGCGCCGGCCCTCGACCTCGATCACCTGCTTGTCCGGCGTGTCGGGCTGCAGCGCCAGCGCACGTTCGAGGTTGTAGCGCGTGTCCCAGTGACGCGGGTCACGGCGCAGCGCGTCGCGGTAGCTGCGTTTGGCGAGCTCGACCAGGGGCACGACGCGGTCGGCCTCGCGGCTGCGATCGATGGCGAGTGCCTGTTCGAGATAGGTATTGCCGGCGTTGTAGAGGGCGGCCACGGCGAGCGACGTAGTGCCGCTGCGTTCCAGGCCGCTGTAGATCTCACGCGCCTCCTGCAGGCGACCCGCCAGCTGGGCGCCGTAGGCCGCGGCGAAACGGCCGGCCTCACCGGCGTGTGCCGCGGCCTGGTCGTAGCGCGCGGCGGCCAGCGCGCGGTTGTAGGCGGCGAGGTCGCGATAGACGAGCGCGTGACGCGCGAGATCCACCGTCGCGGCGAGCGCCAGCGCGAGCAGCACGAGAGTCAGTCCACGCCTCGTGCTCACAGCTCGACCTCCACGACGCGGGCGCCGAGCGTCAGCGCCAATGCGATCAGTGCGACCAGGTAGCAGCCGCCGGAGAGATCCACCCGCGGCAGCACGTCGCTGTAACGAATGGGCAGGTTCTGCAGGCGATCGACCTCGGCGATCGCGCGCTTGAGCGCGGTCGGATCCTCAGCCGGGTAGGCGCGATAGGGCAGCCCCATGCTGGAGAAGAAGGCGTGCACCTGCTGTTCCGGGGCGATCTCGCCGTTGCGCCCGGGCTGCAGTCCCGGGCTGTGCTGATCGCGCATGTAGAGCCAGTACAGCGTCACGCGGTACTTCTCCAGCAGGTTGCGGATGTGATCCTGCACCGGGATGGTCAGCACCGCGCTGCCGTCCGACACCAGCAGCACGATGCGCGAGCCGCTGAAAGGCTGATCCTTGAAGAATTCCAGTGCCTGTATGAGGCCGGCGCCGAGATCGGTGCTGGCGAGCCCGCGTTCATAGGTGCCGGCCTCGATCGCGGCCTGGATCGCCGCCGGCTTGTCGGTCAGCGGCAACACCGGTATCGGGTGGCTGCTGAACATGAAGAGCGCATTCATGTCGCGCGGTCGGCGTGCGGCGTATTCGGCCAGCAGCTCGCGCGCGATCTGGCCCTTGGATCGATAGGTGCCCCACACCGCCGCGCGCGAGGTGCCGCGGTTACCGGTCACATAGGGCCGGTCCATGCTGCCGCTGCTGTCGATCAGCATCACCACCTGGGCGCCCAGGCCGATGCGCTCGACCACCTGTTCGGCACGATAGAGTCCGGCGATGCCGAGCACGAGCGCGAGCGCCGCGAGTGTCGCGACACCTCGCAGCATCCAGTCGGCCGCGGTGGACCAGGGATCGGGCGGCAGGCTCGCGAGCGCCGCCACCGACTGCACGCGCTGGCCGTGGAAGACGAGCGGCAACAGTGCGAGCGGCAGCGCGAGCAGCGCCAGTGGCTGGGCGAGACCGAAACTCATGCGCCCGCGCGCTCCAGGCGCGCGCAGGCGGCGACCAGGCGCCGCAGCTCGGCCGGCGGATAGGCCGGCGAGGCGTCGCCGGCGCGGAAGAACTGCGCGGCCGAATGACGAAAGAAGGCGTGGATCTCGCGTTCGAGCGCGGCGTAGGCCCCGTGCTCGCTGAAGAAGCGTTCGAGCGTGACCTCGAACACGGTGTGACCCGCGGTGGCGTCGAACGCGCGGTGCACCGCGCGCAGGATCTCGAGGTACTCCGCGGTCGCCCATGGCCCCGCCTGCCGCGCGGCCAGCTGTCGTTCGAGCGCCACGAAGGGGCGCCGACGCTTGCCAGCACCGACACCCCAGCGCAGCCACGCCAATCCGCCCAGCGCCACCGTCAATACACCGCCCGCGAGCGCGAGGCGGGTTCCCGGCAGGGCAAGCTGCGGCGGCGCCTGTGCCGGGCGCAGCGTCAGCGGCCCGAGGTCGGCCGGGTCGAAGTCCGTCAGTGCGCCGACCCGCAGACGTGCGCCCGGCACCAACACCTGGCGCTGGTCGCGGCCATCGTCGAAGCGCAGCAGGATCTCCGGCAACGCGATGTCCGGGTATTCCGGGCTGATGTTCATCAGCTGGTAGGAGAGCGTGATGCGGTAACGACGACGGCCGGCACCTTCACTCGCCTCGATCCGCGGCGCGGCGATCTCGAGCCAGTGTGTCAGGCGCCCCGCCGCCGGCAGGCTGGCCTGGTCGAGGCGGTAGGGCGCGTGCAGCTCGAGCACCACTTCACGCTCGAAGCGGTCGCCGAGATGCCAGCCGTACAGCCGTGGCGGCGTGTCGCGCAGTTCAGCGACGGTGCCGCCGTCGTCCGCCGCCTGTGCCACCAGCGCCCACGCCAGCAGCAAGAAGACGAGCATCCGCCCGCCCGCGCGACGCGGCTCAGCCGAGGAAATAGCGCGTGACATGGTCGGCTTCGAAAGGTCCGTCGACCACCAGTGGCGCGCGGCCCTGGCGCAGGCATAGTGCCTGCAGCGCTTCGCGCCTCTGACGCGCGTGTTCGCGCACACGGCGCTTGTAGCCGGGTCGCAGCAAGATCAGCCGCTGCTGACCGGACTCGCTGTCGCGGACCCGCGCCAGCCCCCAGTCCGGCAGGCGCGCGGTCGCCGCGCCATCCTCCAGCAGCACCGGCACGACGTCGTGGTGGGCGAGCGCCGCGAGCAGCTGTTCGACCAGCGCGAGCGGCAGCTGGAAATCCGACAGCAGGAACACCAGCGCGCGCCGCGCGCCGAGCAGATGGGTCGCCGCCAGCAGGCCACGGGCGTCGCGCCCGGGCGGTGCCGCGGCGCCGAGTGCCTGCGCCGCCGCCCACGCCGCGGCCGGATTGGCGGACGGTGGGTTGTAGAGCGGTGCGCTGCCCTCGTCGGCGCAGGCGACGAGACCGAAGGCGTCGCCGCTCCGCGCCGCCGAATAACCGAGGCAGGCGACGAACTCGCAGGCCCGCGCGAGCATCGAGCGCGCGCCGCCGACTCGCATCGAGGCCGACAGGTCGACCAGCGCGAACACCGGGATGGCGCTGGTCTGCTGGTAGACCCGCACCTGGATCTGACCGAAGGGATCGCGCAGGCTCGCGCGCACATCGAAACGGCGCGGGTCGGGCGCATTGGCCAGCGGCACCAGGTGGCGGAACTCCAGGCCACCGCCCTGGTGAGTGCTCGGGTGGTGGCCGGGATGACCACCACGCGGGCGCCAGCGCACCTTGTAGTGGAGCTCGGCCTGGGCCTGCATGTCAGGGCGCGGGCACGCGCTCGACCAGCTGACGCATGAGCGCGCCGACCAGCGCCGAGCGCTGCAGTTCGTACACCGGGCTCAGGAACACCCGGTGGGCGATGGTCTCGTGCAGCACCGCGTGCAGGTCCTCCGGCAGCAACACCTCGCGCGCGTCCAGCCAGGCCGCGACCCTGGCGGCACGCATCAGCATGGCCATGCCACGCGGACTGACCCCCGACAGCACCAGGCGCTGCATGTCGACGCCGTCGAGCACGATGCCGAAGGCGGCCGGATCACGCGTCGCCGCGCACAGGTCGAGCGCGTAGTCCTCGATCGCCGGCGAGCTGCCGACGCTCTGCTGGATGCGCGCGGCGACGGCGTTCAGTTCCTCGAACGGCAGGATGCCGGGCTCGAGGCCTTCGATCAGGCGGTCGACGTCGAAGAAACGCGTGTCGGCGAGCAGCTGACGCTGCGACTCGCGCGCGGCGGGCAACGCGATGTTGAGCTCCATCAGGAAGCGGTCGCGGGCGGCCGCCGGCAATTCGAAGGTCTCTTCGCGTTCGACGCGGTTGCGATCGGCGAACACCTGCAGATGGGGAAAACGATGGTCGCGGTTGAAGGCGTTCACGCTGCGCTCGGCCATCACCCGCAGGAGCAGCGAATGCACCTGGGGCCGTGCGCGATTCACCTCGTTGAAGAAGAAGGTGGCGAGGCGCTCGCCGTGTTTCAACAGCGGCCCGGGCTCGACCGCCGGCCGCCCCTGCTGGTCGATATAGGTGTGGTAGACGAGATCGTTGGGCATCAGGTCGACCGTGCCCTCGATGCGTTCGTAGTCACCGCCCAGCACCCGCGCCAGCGCCCGCAGCAAGGTGGTCTTGCCGACACCCACATCGCCTTCGAGCAGCGCGTGGCCGCGCGCGAACAGGGTGATCAGCAGCAGCCGTATGGCGCGCTCCTGGCCGATGACGGCACGTTTGATCTCGGTCTCGAACGCGAGCGCGTGCTCGCGCCAGGCGTCGAGACTGCTGTCGCTGCCCGACAGGCGCTGGCGTGTTGCGGAGGACAAGGGCCGGACTCCCGAAAGACGGACGCCACGCGAGGCCGCGCTGGAGAACATCCGACCAGCGTCGTCGTGGCGCGCAACTGTAGTACGGGCGGCTGGCGCGGAACAAGCCGGCGCGCGCCGCGCCGTCCTGTGCGACGCGCCAGCCGGGGCCGGAGCGCGGGTCAGCTCGCGCCGATGACGATGCCGGCCTCGCGCCAGCACGCGAACGTCGCCGCGCCGGCGGCGACGAAGGCGTCGTCGGCCGCCACCCCCATCTCCTGCGCCAGCCTGTGCAGCACCGCCACGCCACTCGCGCCGCCCTCCTCGTCCAGCAGTTCGAGCAGTCGCGCGCTCGCCGGCGCGAGTTCGAGGAATCGCACGTGGTCCTCCGCGTCACGCCAGGCCACCAGGTAGACCGGTTCGCCCTGGGTCAGGCCCGCCGCCGTCTCGACACGCAGACGATGCACCGGCCAGCCATAACGCAACAGCCACAGCAGCGACGTCAGCCGTGGCCGTCGCGCGAGCAGGTCCGGCACGGCCTCCGCCGCCTGCGGCAGCTCTGCGTCCGGCGCGACCGAGAGCGCGAACTCCACCCATTCGTAATGTGCGAGTTCCAGCAGCCAGGGCGGTTCTTCGGCGTGCACGTCGCGTGCGAGCAGGAAGTCGAGAAAGGCGCGCGGCATGGACTGGAACAGCGGATCCTGCATGGGATGGGCGCGCAGGAAGTCGCCCACGAGTTGCTGCCAGAGCGCGGCGTCGACGCGCGACTTCAGCACCGGGAACATGTTGCCCATCACGCGTTCGAGATTGCCGAACACGAGTTCGTGGTAGAGCCGCTGGCGCGCGGCCGGCACCCCGGCCACCGGCGGTGCGTGCACGGGATCGCGCAGGTGCGCGGTGAACGCCTGCTGGTAGGCGGCGAGCGCCCCGGGCTGCGTGTGATCGATGACGATGTCAGCCATGGGCGAGTCTCCGCGCAGGCCGCGCGTGCCGCGCCTGCAGGGTGGCGATGGTTTCCACTTCGTTCAGCAGCACGTCCAACGCCGGCACGTCGAAGTCGCGTTCCAGCAGCGTGGGAAAGACGCCGTGCAGCGAATAGGCGAGGTCGAGCAGGTCCCACACCGGGTCGATGACCGGCGCGCCGTGGGAATCGACGCACAGGTCCACCGCCTCGCGATGGTGGCCTGCGACGTGTCCCCAGGCGATGCGCGCGCCCGGCACGCCAGCGACGAAGGCGCGCGCGTCGTAGCCGTGGTTGACGCTGTTGACGTAGACGTTGTTGACGTCGAAATGCAGCCAGCAATCCGCTTCTTCAAGCACCGCGTTCAGGAACTCGAGTTCACTCATGCCGGTCACGGGCGCGGCGTAGTAGGAGACGTTCTCCACCGCGATGCGCCGCCCGAGCGCGTCCTGCACGGCGCGGATGCGGGCCGCGACGTGTCTCACCGCCTCTTCCGTGAACGGCAGCGGCAGCAGGTCGTAGAGGTGGGCGTGGTCGGCGCAGTAACTCAGGTGTTCGGAGAACGCGCGCACGCCGAGTTCGTCCAGGAAGCGGCGCAGGCGGGCCAGGAAGTCGCGGTCGAGCGGTCGCTGACCGCCCAAGTCGAGCGCAAGGCCGTGGCACATCAGCGGCACGCGCTCGGCGATGGCGCGGAACTGCCGGCCCCCGCGGCCGCCGACCTCCAGCCAGTTCTCGGGCGCGACCTCCATGAAGTCGACCGCTTCCGGGATGCCGGCGAGCAGCGCGTCGAAATGCACGCGCCTGAGACCGAGGCCCGCGCCCCGCACAGCGACAGATGCTTCGCGCGGCGCGGGTCGCATGCTCACTTCGCCGAGGCGCAGATGTTGCCGCACTTCGCCACTTCGCCGTCCTTCATGGCGACGCCGGGCGCGGTGGGATTCTTGGCGCCGAAGCCGCCGCAGATGTTGCCGCACTTGGCGACTTCGCCGCAGACATTGCCGCACTTCACGATCTCGCCCTTGTCGGTGAAGGTCGGATGCGCGCCGCCGCAGAAGGTGCCGCACTGGCGGTTCTCCTCGGCAGCCGCCAGCGTGAAGCCGCCCGGCAGTTCCTGCATGCCGAAGGGGTTGCCTGCGGCGCTGGCCAGGGAACTGGCGGCCAGGCTGACCGCAAAGGACGTGCCGAGCAGCGCGGCACGGGCATCGACGTTGAACTTCTTCATGGGATCACCTCGGACTCGTGGTTGGGTTCGGACCGCGGCGCGGCTGCGACGCGGGACTCGCTGCTAGTTCGCATCCAGCGCGAATTCGGTTACCGACACGTCACGAGTCGCGCGGTGACCCGCGAGCAGCGAGAATCCTTGACGCCAAGCGACCAAGGAGCCGCGCATGTACGAACCCGACCTGCCCTACGACTCGCGCCGCGCGCCGGTGGCGGCGGACAACCTGGTCGCGACCTCGCAGCCGCTGGCGGCCCAGGCGGGCCTCGATATGCTGCGCCGCGGCGGCAACGCGGTGGACGCGGCGCTCGCCGCCGCGATCGCGCTGACCGTGGTCGAACCGACCAGCAACGGCATCGGCTCGGACGCCTTCGCCCTCTTGTGGGACGGCACGCGCCTGGTCGGCATCAACGGCTCGGGCCGCGCGCCGGCGCAGTGGACGCTGGAGCGCTTCGCCGGACGCACGAGCATGCCGCGCACGGGCTGGGACGCGGTGACGGTGCCGGGCGCGGTCAGCGTGTGGGTAGCGTTGTCGGACGCCTACGGCAGACTGCCCTTCGCCGAACTCTTCGCACCGGCCATCCACTACGCGCGGGACGGCTTCGCGGCCGGTCCGATCACCGCCCACTACTGGCGGCAGGACCTCGCGCAGTTCGCAGACTTTCCCGAGTTCCAGCGGCACTTCGGCCCGGCGCCCGCGGCCGGCGCGCGCGTGCGGCTGCCGGACGCAGCGCGCAGCCTGGAGGAGATCGCCGCCAGCAAGGGCGAGTCCTTCTACCGGGGCGATCTCGCGGCGCGCATCGCGCGCGCGGCGGCGGCCGAGGGCGGCGCGCTCGGTCTCGCCGACCTCGCCGCGCACCGCGCCGACTGGGTGACGCCCATCGCACAGCCCTATCGCGACGTCGTGCTGCACGAGATCCCACCGAACGGCCAGGGCCTCGCCGCGCAGATAGCGCTCGGCATCCTGGCGCGTCGCGCGCCGCCGGCGCGCGACAGCGTCGACGCCATGCACCTGCAGATCGAGGCGATGAAGCTCGCGCTCGGCGCGGCCTGGGAGCACTTCGCGGATCCGGCGGCGATGCGCCTGAGCCCGGAAGACCTGCTCGAACCGGGCGCGCTCGATCGCGCCGCGGCGCGCATCGGCCCGCGCGCGCTGCCGGTGCCGCCGGTCTCGCTGCCTGTGTCGCTGGACACGGTCTACCTGTGCGCGGCGGACGCGAGCGGCATGATGGTGTCGTTCATCCAGTCGAACTTCCACGGCTTCGGCTCGGGTGTGGTCGTGCCCGGCACCGGCATCGCGCTGCAGAACCGCGGCTACGGCTTCTCCTTGGATCCCGCCCATCCCAACTGCGTCGCGCCCGGCAAGCGTCCCTTCCACACCATCATCCCGGGCTTCCTGACCCGCGACGGCCAGCCACTCGCGGCGTTCGGCGTCATGGGCGGCCACATGCAGGCCCAGGGGCATGTGCAGATGGTCACGCGCCTCGTGGACTACGGTCAGAACCCGCAGGCCGCGAGCGACGCGCCGCGCTGGCGGGTGGAACCCGACTTCAGCGTGGCGCTCGAGGCGAGCTTCGCGCCAGCGGTGGCCGAAGAACTCGCCGCGCGCGGCCACCGGGTGGTGATCGATGCGGGCGCGCGCGGCTTCGGCGGCGCGCAGATCGCCTGGCGCACTGCGAGCGGCTACGTCGGTGGCTCGGATCATCGCAAGGAGGGTGCGGCGGTCGGCTTCTGAATGCTTGCAAAGTCGGTGGTCCACCCTCACTTGGCGGAGGATGACTTAGGCGGCGATCATCAACGCGAATCGCACGGCCCGGGGTCGCATGGCAGCAAGCAGGCAACCAAGGAGGCGCGCATGCCCTGGCACAGCGAATACCGCGCGGACGCGTCGGTCGTCCACACCACCTTCCTCGGCCAGGTGCCGCCGACTGAACTCCGCGCGGCGGCGATGGCGGGACTCGCGCTCGCGGCGCGCCACGGCGCGCATCTCTTTCTGACCGACCTGCGCCAGCTCGAAGGCGGACACAGCGTGTTCGATCTCTACGCGCTTGCCGAAAGCCTGCGCGACCTGCGCGTGCCGCCGACAACCCGCGAAGCGCTGGTGCTGCCGACCGCGCCGAGCGCGGCCAGCGATGCGGGCTTCTGGGAGACGGTGTGCCGCAATCGTGGCTTCGAGGTGCGCGGCTTCGCCGACCAGTCCAGCGCGCTGGACTGGTTGCGCGGGGAAGTCATGCCCGCATCGCGGTGCGCGCCGCCGGTGGCCAGCGCCTCCCCCAGCGGCTAGCATGGCCGCGCGCGACGCACACCTGGGGGAGGTTCACGCATGGCCACGCTGCTGCAGATCGATTTTCCGTTCACTGGCCCCTTCGGCCAGGAGATGAGCGCGGCGCTCGCGGATCTCGCACGGTCCATCGCGCAGGAGCCGGGCCTGGTGTGGAAGATCTGGACGGAGAACGCGGCCGAGCAGCTGGCCGGCGGCATCTACCTCTTCACCGACAGCGCCAGCGCCGACGCCTACCTCGCCATGCACAGCGCGCGGCTGGCGAGCTTCGGCATCACCGGCATCCGCGCCCGCCAGTTCGAGGTGAACGAAGCGCTCACGCGCCTCACGCGCGGCCCCGCGGCCTGACTTGGGCTGGCCATGAACACGGTCCCGACCTCGTCGGTGCGTCGGTATGTGCTCGGCATCCTGCTGGTCGTCTATACCTTCAACTTCATCGACCGCCAGATCCTCTCGATCCTGCTGCAGGCGATCAAAAGCGACCTCGGCCTGTCTGACCAGTCGCTGGGCTTTCTCTCCGGGTTCGCCTTTGCCGCGTTCTACGCGACGCTCGGCGTGCCGATGGCGCTGTGGGCCGATCGCGGCAATCGGCGCAACCTGATCACCGTCTCGCTCGCGCTGTGGAGCGCGATGACCGCCGCCTGTGGGCTCGCGCAGAACTTCTGGCAGCTCGCGCTCGCGCGCATCGGCGTGGGCGTCGGCGAGGCCGGCTGTAGTCCACCCGCGCATTCCATGCTGTCGGATTACTTCCACGCGCGCGAACGCGCCACGGCGCTCGGCGTCTACGCGCTCGGCATTCCCTTCGGCGTGATGTTCGGCCTGTTCCTCGGCGGCTGGATCAACGAGGCCTTCGGCTGGCGCAAGGCGTTCTTCGTCGTCGGCCTGCCGGGCGTGTTGCTGGCCGTGCTGGTGCGCATGACCGTGCCGGAGCCGCAGCGCGGCCAGGTCGACGCGCGGGTCGACGACGGCGACCGCCCGGGCTTCGGCGAGACCGTGCGCTTTCTCATGCGTCGCCCGGCGTTCCTGCACCTCTCCATGGGCGCGGGACTCGCGAGCTTCGTCGGCTACGGCTTCATCACCTGGTTCCCCGCCTTCCTGATCCGCACCCACGGCATGAAGACCGGCGAGATTGGCCTGTGGCTCGGACTCCTGATCGGCGTGGTGGGCGGCATCGGCATGTTCACCGGCGGCGTACTGGCCGATCGCCTCGGCCGCCGCGACTACCGCTGGAGCGCGTGGATGGTGACGGTCGCCTTCCTGGTCAGCATGCCTTTCGGCGCGCTGGCCTACCTGGTCGATTCGCCCTACCTCGCGATGATCTGCTTCATTCCCTCGGTGCTCGCCGCGAACTTCTGGCAGGCCACCACGCTCGCCCAGGCGCAGACGCTCGTGCGCCTGCGCATGCGCGCGATGGCCTCGGCCATCCTGCTGCTCATCGCGAACATCATTGGCCTCGGCGCCGGGCCGTGGGCCATCGGCGCGCTGTCCGATGCGCTCACGCCACGCTTCGGCGCCGACGGCCTGCGCTACAGCCTGCTCATCGTCGGCGTGCTGGGCTTCTGGATCGCGTGGCACTTCTGGCAGGGCGGCAAGCACCTGCCAGGGGATCTGGCGCGGGCGGACGAACGCCTGTAGGTCGGACTTCAGTCGGACATTTCGTTCCAGAGCCTGCATCGAAGCCCTGAAATGAATGTCGGACTGAAGTCCGACCTACAGCCCGACCCACACAATCAGCCCCCGTACCCCAAGAACTCGCGAAAGAAATTCCGCCCCTCGGCCGGCGTCCAGTTCTCGTGGTCTTCGCCGTAGCCGTGCTTGCCGTTGATGGTCCACTCGGTCAGGCAGTTGATCGAGAGCATGTTGGGATTGAGCGCGAAGCCGAGCTTGTTCAGGCAATGGCCGTGGGCGTCCAGCGTGCGGCCGAGTTCGTCGGTGCCGGTGACGCGCACTTCGGTCGGGTAGCCGGTGGCCGGATCGCGCGCCAGCACTTCGCGTCGGCCGCGCGCGAGTTTCGACCACACGCCGTCCTTGATCAGATACCCGTGGTAGGCGCGGAACTCGCCATCGCGATAGGCGGTGATCGCGTGAAAGGCGTCCGCGGGCGAGGCGGTGCCGTAGGTGTAGCCGTTGCGCGCCGGCCCCTTCGGCACGATGCCCTGGCCGAACTGTGAGCGCAGGCCCCACGAGCGATCGCGAAAGCCGTAAGCGTCCACCGTGTACTCGCGACCGCGCAGCCGGATGCGCCCCTGGTAGCGCCCGGGCTGATCGAGATGGCCCTTGCCTAGGTAGTTCGGCGGGGCGATGGCCGTGAAGCTGAGGTCGACCTCGATCTCGTCGTTGCCGTCCGGATCGCTGTAGCCCACCTCGTAGCGCGTCAGCGGTTCGACGCAGCGAATGCGGATGCCGTTCGGGCAGACGATGTTCGAGAGCGGCTGGTCCGGCAGTTCGAGATGCCAGAAATTCTTCGCGTACAGGCAGTTCCACGGCTGGTCGCCCCGGTCGTTCCAGAAGTACACGCCGCCCGCCATGACCTTCTGGTTGGGACGGAAGAAGGGATAGAGCTGACCGGACAGGCGATGCTCCGGCACGGTGAAGGTGAACCAGCAGGTCTCGGTGCGTTCGATGTCGCCGTCAAGCGGCGGATGGAACTCGTCGTCGGGGTGCATGGGCACGGCGTTCATGGCAGTCCTTCGAGGCTGAGCGCCTCCGGCAGCAGGGCGATCATCGGGTTCAGCGCGATCACGTCCGCGTCGGGCGCGAGGCGCCCGGCGTCGATGCGCCGTTCGAGAAAGCGGTGGTACATGATGGCGAGCCGCGCGAGGCCGAACTTGAACCACCAGGCCACGTGGGGCTGGGGCTGACCGGCGAGCGCGGCGTAGTACACCACCGTCGCCTGCGGCGACGGCAGGTGGGGCAAGCGCGTGAGCCCGAGCGAGCGCCACTGCGCCCAGTCGAGCAGCAGCCAGAAGGCCAAGTCCTCCTGCGGATCGGACAGCCCGCACAGTTCCCAGTCGAGCAGTGCGCGCACCTGGTTGTCGGCCAGCACGCAGTTGCTGATCTTCGCGTCACCCCAGTGCACCCGCGGACGCGTCGCGGGCGGACGGGTGCGCTCGAGTTCGTCGAGCGCGTCTTCTATAGGCGGCAGCGGGCGGCGCGCGCCCCAGCGCAGGAACTCGCGCCACTGCGCGATGCGCGTCGCGGCAGGATCCGCGTCCAGCGCCATGCCCCAGGGCGCGTCGACCAGGAACTGGAAGCCGTCCGCCTGCGCGTCCAGGCGATGCAGCGCGACCAGCGCGGCTATCCCCGAATACCAGGACTCGGCCTGCGCGGCGGCCGGCAGTTCACCGAACCAGCCGCCGGCGTGGTAGGAGGGGTTGTCGGTCGGCACGCGTCCGGCGACGCGCTCCATCACGTAGAAGGGCGAGCCGAGCACCGTGCTGTCGTCCTCGTACCAGCGCACCTTGGCAACCGGCACGCCCCCCACCTCGCCGAGCCGGCTCTGCACACGCGCCATCACGCCGAGGTCGTAGTCGCGAAAGAGGCCATTGGCGGCCGGCCCGACCTGCATCACCATCGCCTCGTTGCGCGCGCCGCTCCGCACTTCGAGCAGGTAGGTCTCGTTGGAGAGCCCGGCGCCCTCGGGGCGGGCGATCTCACCGATGTTCGCGTTGGCGTAGCCCGGCCGCGTGCGCAACCACGCGCCCAGCGCCTCGCGTACCGCCGCCAGGTCGCGGCGGCCGGGCCTGGCGCTCATGCGGCCCCCCGCGAGAGCCGCAACCCGCGGTGCGACCGCCCAAAGGTTCGTAGCCGTCGCCGCGACTGGCGCCGGCGCTCGGCGCACGTGAGCTTGGGCATCGGAACTCCTGCGGTAAAGCGTCACTCAACGCTGGGATTTTAGCGGTTCAGGGCCTACATTCGCACTCCAGGAGTGCAGCCGCGGTCAGCGCGTGGAAGGTGAGCCCATGTCAGCAATCGCCCTGATGTTCGCCGTCGCCGGCGCCCTGCCGCTGCAGCCCGAGGCGCTGCCGGTGGCGCCCTTCGACCTGGAACGCGGCCAGCAGCAGGTCGTGCTGCGCGAGCCCTTGTTCGCGCGCAGCGCGGGGACGCGCCTTGTGCTGTTCGTGCGCGGTGGCAATCGCGCGGACTTCGAGACGCGCCATCCGACCGGCTCGGTGACCGCCCACCTGCGCGACGCGGCCGGCCACGAGCTGACGCTCGCGCATACCGGCTATACCTATTACCGCGGCTTCTCGGGCCTGGTGCTCACCGAACAGACCGAGAGCGATCGCCGCCTCGCCTACGGCGCGCTGGAACTCGACACCAAGGTCGCGCTCGACAACGTGCGGGTCGTGTGGCTCGACCGCCGCGCGCGCCAGGTCCAGGACCTGCGCCCCGCCCTGTAGGAGCACGCATCCATGTCACGCCAGGTCATGCTCACCGGCTGGGGCCAGGTCACCCAGCGCAAGGACGCCACCCCACCCTACCTCGAGCCCATCGACATGATGGAGCGCGCCGCGCGCGATGCCGGCGCGCTGGCAGGTGTCGGCGCGCTGGCCGCCGTGGACACCATTCTCGTAGTGCGTCCGCAGAGTCGCGTGCCGCACGCACCGGGGGAGGAACTGGCGCGGCGCCTCGGCATCAAGCCGCGGCGCGTGGAACTGTCCGGCATCGGCGGCCAGGTGCCGCAGCAGTTCGTCAATCGCGCGGCCGGCATGATCGCGCGCGGCGAGGCCGAGACCGTGCTCATCTGCGGCGCCGAGACCTACTATCCGCGCACCAAGGACGCGGTGCGCGGCGAGCAGGCGCTGATCCAGGGCATTCCCGACGACTACGGCGAGGAGGACGCGGTCGGCAGCAGCGCCCACGAGGCGGCGCACGGCCTGACCCTGCCCATCCACGGTTTCCCGCTGTTCGAAGTCGCGCTGTGGGCGCGCTCGGGCTTGAGCCGCGAAGCCTGGCTCGCCAAGGTCGGCGGCATGTGGGCCGGCTTCAGCGAGGTGGCCGCGCGCCATCCCAATGCCTGGACGCGCACGCCGCTCACCGCCGCCGAGATCACCACGCCGAGCGCCGACAATCGTCCCATCGGCTTTCCCTACACCAAGCGCATGGTCTCGCTGGTGATGGCCGACATCGGCGCGGCCGTGATCCTGACCAGCGAAGCGCGCGCGGCAGCCACACGTGGCGGCGCCGGCGCGCCGGTGTATTTCCTGGGCGGCGGCTACGCCAAGGATCGTCAGCGCTTCATGGTGGAGAAGGCCGATTTCACCCGCAGCCCGGCGATGGAGGCCGCAACGGCCAAGGCCATGATGCGCGCGGGCCTGCGCGCCGCGGAGATCGAAGCCTTCGATCTGTACAGCTGCTTTCCCTGCGCGGTGACGGTCGCGCGCCAGACGCTCGGACTCGCCGACGGCGACCCGCGTCCCCTGACCCAGACCGGGGGCTTGGGCTTCTTCGGCGGTCCGGGCAGCAACTACGCGCTGCACGGCATCGCGAGCATGGCCGAGACGCTCGCGAGCGGCCGCGCGCGGAGCGGCATGTGCACCGCGCTCGGCTGGTTCATGCACAAGTACGCGGCGGGCATCTATGCCACGCGGCCCAACGCGGTGGATCTCTCGCCCTTCGACCTGGAAGACGAGGCCCATCCCGCCGCGGGCGAACCGCCGGTCGCGATGACCGAGAGTCCCGTCGGCCGCGGCGTGATCGAGTCCTACACCGTGCTCTACGACCGCGAGCAGCGCCCGGCCCGCGCGCTGGTCTACGGCCGCACCGACGCGGGCCCGCGCTTCGTCGCCAACACGCGGGACGACGCGGCGAGCTATGCGCGGCTCACCGGCGAGAACCAGGTGGGGCGCGGCGTGCGGCTCGCGCAGGCCGGCGGACGGAACGTGGCCGAGTTCGAGGACTGAGGTCCGCCATGGTCGACGACGCGAAGCTCGACCGCGTGGTGGCCGAGGCGCGGCGCCAGCGCGACGAGCGCGAGCGCGGCTATCGCGAACAGGCGCTCAAGCTCTACCCCTGGGTGTGCGGTCGCTGCGCGCGCGAATTCACCCGCGCCAACCTGCACGAACTGACCGTGCACCATCGCAACCACGATCACGACCACAACCCGCCGGACGGCAGCAACTGGGAGTTGCTCTGCCTCTATTGCCACGACAACGAGCACGCGCGCGCGCTCGAACAGCGCGAGAAGGTGCAGGCCAGCACAGGGCGCGGCGCGAGCGCGACGCACCAGCCGTTCGCGGCGTTGGGGGATCTGCTGAAGAAGTCGTGAGGTCCTGCATGGCGGGTTGAAACCCGCCCTACGTGGATCGACGTCGAGGTCTTGCATGGCGGGTTGAAACCCGCCCTACATGGCTCGACGCCGACGTCCTGCGTGGCGGGTTGAGACCTGCCCTGTAGGGCCGATTTCAATCGGCCAGGCACGGCCTCACTGGTCGATATGC
>JAIEQK010000289.1 GCA_019747795.1 Gammaproteobacteria bacterium
GTCATGCGCCGCCACCGCGTGCTGAACGTCATGACCCACGTCGATCCGCACGGGCGGCCGGATCTCGATCACGCCGTGTAGGTCGGGCTTCAGCCCGACATTCCATCCCCGCGCCTCGCCCCTACAGGTCGGACTTCAGTCCGACCTTAAAGCGCGTATTCTAAATGTCGGGCTGAAGCCCGACCTACAAGGTCAACCGCCCGTGCAACGGCCCGCACCCACGAACGAGCCCACCTCACAAATCTTCATATTCGCGTCTGTGCGCGCCTACCCCCCACGCAGTATGGTCAACGCATACCAATAGGGTTCGCGGCGTAGGGACGCGGCGGGCCGCCAAGAACAAGGATCGCCATCATGAAGAAGCGCGTTCGTTCGCTGTCTCGCCTGGGTTTTTGCCCCGCGTGCCGCAGAACTACCGGGTTGGAGACCTCGCCCGGCCCACGGCGGCGCTGTGCCCTGGTGGCCTTCGGCGCGGGCTATTGAGCGCGGAGACGGCGGAGATGTGGCGTCGCTGGAAGGATGGAGAGTCGCCAAGTCGGATTGGCAGGACGCTCGGGAAGCATGCCGCCTCGGTATTTGGTGCCGTGCAAGGACGAGGGGCTATCGCCCCAGTCGACCAGACCCGGTCACCGCACGCGGCATACCTTTCACATTCTCCTCGGGCTACGTGGCGAAGAACGTGCTGCCCGAGCGTTATGCCGAGGCAGTGGTCATGGCCAAGCCCTTTGACATGGAACGCCCGGATGCGCTGGTGCGCGGCCTGCGAGAGCGGAGGGGGGAAGCGTCCGCGTCGTCTGACTCGATCGACGGGCACTCATTGTGAGACCGAGAAAGAGAGCGTAGCAGGCGTCGACACTCACGCCGTTGCCCGTCCGGGCGCGGGGCAGCGGCGAGATTGGGTGACAACGGCCGCGGTGGCGCTTGAGTCGCTGGCGTTGTCGTGCGTGGCTTCGCGGGCCCCTCGAGCGGCGACTACATCTCCGCAGTGGGCAACAGCAACGCGGCAAGTGAACGCCGTGCAGGGTGTTACAAGCTCCAATCACATGTTACTGCCATGCGAATTCGGTGGTTTTATGATTGAAACTGCAGTGAACATCTCGTGCGGAGTACACCGCTCTAACGAGTAGTTCTCCCCCCGAGCTCATCGGTAACATCAGCACAGCGAAGCGGAAATGCCCATGCGGACCCGCGAGCGGAGGCGCCCAAGCATGCGCCGATGCAGAAGCGAATCTATGTCACCACGCTTGACTACCGATGCGTCGCATCGACGCTTCACCGAGCAAGGCAGCACTTGTTCGCTTCGCTCTCTTGATTTCCGTCAACTAAGCCTGACGTCAGGCGATCATCCGGTTGACCTACAGACGCTCGACCACTAATGTGAAGCGGCTCCACATTCGTTGTGGATCCCTGCATGGCACGGATGGGCCAGCGTGTTGCAACCGAGCAAAACGATTGGAAATCCGTACGTGAGCACCGAACCGGGCTGCGCCCCGTATCCAGCCATCTCCACGATGGCCGAACTGAAGTCAGGCACGTCGGATCTTCATCGGCGCTTGGAGCGGCGCTTGGCGAGCGCAGATCGTTTCACCCGGCTCGATCGCTACATCGAACACCTTGGCAGGCTCGCGACGTTCCATGTGATTGCTGAAGAATCCTGGTCGCACCTCCTGCAACCAGTGCTGCACGACTTTCCGGCCAGGCTGAAATCCGGCTATCTGCAGCATGACCTGGCCTATCTCAATGCCGACGCTTGCGGGAGTGCCGAGGTGCCGGAGATCGGAGACAGCGCGTCCGCGCTGGGCGCCTTCTACGTGCTCGAGGGTGCCACGTTGGGTGGGCAGCACCTCTTGCGAGTCGTTCAACGCCACCTCGGACTGGGCGCCGGGTGCGGCGCTTCCTATCTCGCCAGCTACGGGCCGCGGGGGGCCGCGATGTGGGAACGATTCTGCCAGCAGGTCGATGACCATTGTGGCGACCGCGAATCGGTCACCCGCGCGGTCGCGGCAGCGCGCACCACCTTCGTTGCCCTGGAAGATTGCCTTTGCGAGGAATCCGCGTGTCGGACATGAATCCACAGTTCGGTCAGGCTGACCTCACTACCTGCGATCGAGAACCGATTCATATTCCCGGTTCAATACAGCCTCACGGTGTGCTCCTGGTGGTCGACCGCGAGGATTTCTCGATACAACAGTACGCCGGCGACACGCGCTTCATGATTGGCGTCGAGCCCAACCGCCTTTCGCAGGTGCCGCTCCCGGCCCTGTTCGATCAGAACACCGTGCTGTTGATGGCGCAGCGCTTGCACGTGCCCCACACCCTGGTCTTGCCGACCGTGATCTTCGGCATCAGCGCGCGCACGGGTGCGCTGCCTCTCGACGCGACCATCCACGCCTGCGCGAACCAGGCGTTTATCGAACTCGAGCCCGCGCGTCGCAGCATCACGGCAAGTGGCGATCCCCTCGCGCAGGTGAAGACCATGCTCGCCGCCCTCTCCGCCAGTAACTCGGTGGAGGAAACCTGTGAAGTGGCCGCCCACCAAGTGCGTGAGACGATCGGTTTCGACCGTGTCAGCGTCTACCGCTTCCTGCCCGATGGCAGTGGCGTGGTCATCGCCGAGGATCGTGGCGACGCCATAGAAGGCTTCCTCGGGCTGCATTTCCCCATTTCAGACATTCCGCAGCAGGCCCGCGAACTCTATCGGCGCAACTGGTTGCGAGCGATTCCGGACATCTATTACGAGCCCGCACCGCTGCAGGGCTGCGCGAATGGTGCTGGCTCCCCGCTGGATATGAGCTATTGCACGCTGCGCAGTGTCTCGCCGATACACATCGAGTACCTGCGCAACATGGGGGTCACGGCCTCCATGTCGCTTTCACTGGTAATCGGTGGCGAATTGTGGGGTCTGATTGCCTGTCACAACTACTCCCCGCGCTACCTGCCTTCGGATCTGCGTGTGGCCTGCGAACTGTTTGCCCAGATTTGTTCACTGCAGATCGAAGCTCGCAACGAAACCGATGCAGCGCGCCGCCGCATGGTGCCTCGAACTGTCCAGGGAGTGCTTTCCAACCGCGTGCCGCTGGCAAGCCACATCGGCGAAGAACTGGTCACTGGGGAAGTCTCGGTGCAGGATCTCGTCCCGTCCACCGGCGTCGCTGTGTGCTTCGAAGGCCGTGTGCTCACGCGTGGGAACACACCGCCCCCGACATTCATCGAGCAGCTGGCGGCATGGCTGGGCGAGCAGAGCGCATCAGTCTTCCAAACTCACGAGCTCTCCAAGCAGTATCTCGCTGCTGAGCCCTATCAGGACATTGCCAGCGGGCTGCTCTCCATCTTTGTGTCGCGTGACCCGCTGAGCTACGTGATGTGGTTTCGGCCGGAAGTCGCGCGTACGGTGACCTGGGCGGGTAACCCCGACAAAGCGGTTGAATTCGGGCTGCACGGCGCGCGGCTGACGCCGCGCAAATCCTTCGAGGCATGGCAGGCAGAAGTGCGAGGACAGGCTGAGCCATGGGACGAGGTCGATCTCGATGCGGTCAACAGCTTCCGCGTATGGCTGCTCGAGACGGTGCTGCTGCAGCTCGACCTCGCGCGGCGGGAGCGCGAAGTCCTGTTCGCTCGCCAGAGCGACCTGATGGCCGAACTCGATCACCGGGTCAAGAATACTCTGGCCAACATCCACGCGCTCGTGCAGCAGACCAAGACGCAGTCGAGTTCGGTGGAGGAGTTCATCGAAAACCTGGAGAGCCGCATTCGCGCCATGGCGCACGCGCACAATCTGCTGTCGGAAACGCACTGGGAAGGTGCCTCGATCCGCTCCATGATCGAACAGGAGCTGGCGCCTTTCGCTGACAGCGGGGGCGCCAACGTCCGACTCTCCGGTCGCGATTGGGTACTGACACCGACAGCGGCCATGGCTTTCAACATGGTGTTGCACGAGTTGACCACCAACGCTGCAAAGTACGGTTCCCTGTCTGTGCCGGAGGGCACGGTGGACGTCCGCTGGGATGTCGACCCCGCTAGCGGCAACCTGCTGATCCATTGGAAAGAGCTGGGCGGACCGCCGGTCGCGCCACCGACCCGGCGCAGTTTTGGCTCGGTGGTCATCGAGCGCAGTCTGCGCCATGAACTGAAGGGCAGTTGCGTGCTGCAGTTCGCGCCCGACGGTGTCGCCTGCGAGGCCGTTATTCCTGCGGCGCACCTCGTGCGTGCCGACAAGGGGGTGTGACATCGTGGCCAGCTATCGCGCACTCTTGGTCGAGGATTCCATGCTGCTGGTCGGGCTGCTGGAAGACGTACTGGAAAGCCTGGATACCGCCATCGTGGGTCCGGCCAGCACGATGAGTGAGGCCCTGGCACTCGCCGCAGGCGAGAATTTCAATTTCGCCGTGCTCGACATCAACCTGCACGGAGAGAAGGTCTTCCCGGTGGCTGACCTGCTCACCGAGCGGAGAATTCCTTTCATCTTCTCCTCGGGCTACGTGGCCAAGAACGTACTGCCCGAGCGATATGCCGATGCCGCCGTCATCGCCAAGCCCTTCGACATGGACCGCCTCGTGACGCTGCTGCGCGGCCTGATCGAGCGGACGGGTGGGGCATCTACCCAGACCGGGTAAGGCGCCTAGCCGTCCGCGCCGGCACAGCCGCACGGTCGCCCACAGGGGCCGCAGAAACCGTCCCACGCAGCAGCAGGCCGCTGACCGGCGAGACAACGCCCCCGCCTAGGACGACAACGCGGCGAATGGCCCCCCTGGGCACGGACCGTCACTGGCATCGCGTGTCTTCGGCACACCGTGCCCGACCATGACCACGCCACGGTACCGCGCCATGCGAGGTATCGCGGTCCACTGTCATGACAACGTCGAGGCTCGCCGGATTCTTGCTGGCGTCACGGATGCGAGCCGACCATTTCTGCACGAAGTCGAACAGGCGGCGACCCCTGCTTCGGTGATCCCAAGAACCAACCGATGGTGCTGTCCGAACTCCATGACATGCCGCATGGCGCGCGGCCGCGCCGCGCTCAGAGCTATCTGCGCTCGCGCTTGAAGTGCTACGACGCTATCTCCTTCCCACGGCCAGCGATGGCCCGGACTTTTCGCTCACTCACGCCGCGCGACGCGCATGCGCGAGCCGTGAGTGAGCGTGAACTCTGCGGAACGCCGCGAGGCTTGTCGAGAGATCCGATCGGACGGGGAGGGTAGTGGGGAATGCCCGCCGACTCGATAGGAAAAGGTGTCAGCCGCCGTTCCGATCACACCACCGGCAGATTGCTGCCGACGCCCAGTTCGAGGAACACGAAGCCGGTCAAGGTGGACTCGCTGTTCGTGAAGCCGGCGACGTTGTAGGCGGTGCCATCGATGATTGCGCTGCTGACCGGCGTCCACTGCGCGGCGTCGGTGAAGATCACGTTGTCACCGACATCGCCGTCGATGCGCAGTACCGTACCCCGGGCGACGGGCAGGCTGCCGTTGACGCTCACCGTCATGTCCTCGACCACCGCGAGCAGTGAGCGAATGTCCAGCACCAGCTGATTGTTTCCGCTGCCGGTCAGATCCAAGGCCTCGATGGCGGTCACCCGCTCGCCGCCGACCTGGGTGAGGTCGAGGCTCACGCCGCTAGCGTTGAGCAGCAGGGTATCGATGCCGGCGCCGCCGTCCACGCGTCGATCGAGCGGATCCCAGACCAGCCGATCGTTGCCTGCGCCGCCGCGCAGCACATCGATGCCGCGCGCGCCGTCCAGAAAATCGCTGCCCGCGCCGCCGATGATGCCTTCGTCGGCACCGGTGCCGATGAGCGTGTCGCCGCTGCCGTCGCTCTCGACCGCCACGGTGCCGGTGAAGTCGCGGCCGTAGATCACGTAGACCGCGCCGGCGTTGCCGAGCGCGCCAGCGGCCGCGCGCGGGTCGCCGATGGTGAAGTCGTCGAAACCATCGCCGTCGATGTCCCCTGCCGCCGCGACCTGCGCGAAGCGCGAGCCCGTGCCGGTCGTCACGCCGTCGAAACGAATGCCCGCGCCGGGCGACAGCGCGCCCAGATTGACCGTCGTCCCGCTTCCGGCCGCGTGGCCGAACAGCAGGTAGACGGAAGCACTGCTCGGATCCGCGCCGGCGTCGACCGTCACAAGCAGGTCGTCGTAGCCGTCGGAGTTCACGTCCCCCGCCGCGGCCACGTGACCGCCCGCGCGCGCGTCGGAGACCGCGCCATCGATACGCAGGCCGCCGGTGCCGAGCGTCGCGAGATCGAGCGTGCCGCCGACGTTGTCGGTGCGGCCGTAGATCACGTACACCGAGCCCGAGTCGTTGCCGTTGAAGTCCGCGGTGGGCGCGGCGATCACGAGATCGCTCAAGCCGTCGCCGTTGAAGTCCCCCGCGCCGCTGACCTCGAGGCCGAGACCATCGTCGGCATTCTGACCGAGCACGCGGAATCCCTGCGTGCCGTCCAGCGTGCCGAGCTGCGGCGCGCTGCCGAGAAAGGCGCCCGGCGCACCGAACAGCACGTAGGCGGCGCCGGCGCCCGCCGCACCGGGCGGGCTCGCATTCGGCGCGCCGACCAGCACGTCGTCGATCTGATCGCCGTTGAAGTCGCCGACCGCCGCGACCGCGCTGCCCAGCAGGTCGCCCGCCGCCGCGCCCGTGACGCGCAGCACCTTGCCCGCCGGAAGATCGGACAGCGCCAAGTTGCCCGGCGCACTGGACTGGCCGCGCACCAGGTACAGCGCGCCGACGTTGCTGCCGTTGAAATCCTGGAAGCGGGCGCCGACCAGGAAGTCGTCGAGCCCGTCGTTGTCGAAGTCCGCGCCGCCCGCCAGCGCGCGACCGCTCTGGTCACCGGTGAGCTGGCCGTCGAAACGCGTGGCGGCGAGGTTAAGCGCCACGCTCTGGTTGGGCGGACTGGCCGCGCCCGAGGCGCCGAGCACCAGGTAGGTCGAGCCCGATTGCGCGCCGTTGGGCGCGGCGCCGTAGGCCCCGATGATCACGTCGTCCAGACCGTCGCCGTTGACGTCCCCGGCGGCGCTGACCGCGCTGCCGGTGAAGCTGTTGGCCACTTCACCCACCAGGCGCAGCGCCGGTGCGTCCGCCCCGCCGAGCGTCGTGATGGCGGCGAAACCGTCCGGCCTGCCGAACAGCACGTAGCCCGCACCGACGAAGGCGCTGCCGGGATGGACGTTGGGCGCGCCGATCAGCAGGTCCGCGCGCCCGTCGCCGTTGAAGTCACCCGCGCGACTGACCGCCGCGCCCAGCCCGTCGAGTGAGTCCGCGCCGTTCAGGCGAAAGCCGTTGCGGCCGTCGAGGCTGGAGAGCGCGATGGCGTCGTCGACCAGCACCGTGGTGCCGAGACTCACATCGACCTGCGCCACACCCTGGACATAGCGCGTGAAGCCGCCGACCTCGCCCTGGTTCTGCCAGGCGCCGCGCAGCGACAGTGTGTCTTCGCCGCCCGCGAGTATCGTCAGGCGCGACCCGCGCTCGCTGATGCCGTGCACGGCGAGCGCGTCGAGGGTCAGGACATTGCCGTTGCTCCCCGCCTGCAGCTGGATGTACTGCATGCCGACCAGGCGGTGACGCAGGGCGGTGAGATCGAGGTCGTCACCGTCCAGCACGCGCAGGGTGTCGAGCCCGCCGCCTCCGTCCACCCGTCGATCGGCGGCGTCCCAGACCAAGGTGTCGTCGCCCAGGCCGCCGAGCAGCACGTCCTGGCCAGCGTCGCCGTTCAGGAAGTCGTTGCCCCGGCCACCCAACAGGCTCTCGTTACCCGCGCTGCCGATCAGCTGGTCGTCACCAACACCGCCCCGCTCGGCTACCTGGCCGGCGAAATCGCGGCCGAGCACGAGATAGGCCGCGCCGGCGTCGACCCCGGTGGCGTCCTGCCCAGGCGCGCCGATCAGCACATCGTCGAGACCATCGCCGTCGAAGTCACCGACGCCGTCGAGCGAGGTGCCGCTGCCATCGGCTGCGGCCGCACCGAGCAGGCGCAGGCCATCGCTGCCGTTCAGCGCGCCGAGGGCGAGGGTCGCCGCGAAGCCCGTTGCCTTGCCGAACACCAGGTAGCTGATGCCGCTCTGCGCACCGTTGCCCGCCGCGTCGGGCGCGCCGATCAAGAGATCGTCATAGCCATCGCCATTCACGTCACCGGCCGCGCGCACCATCGCGCCGCTGCGGTCCTGGGCCGCCGTGCCGTTCAAGCGAAAGCCGTTGCTGCCATCGAGCGTGTCCAGCGACAGGGTCGCGGGCAGGCCGCCAGCGGCGCCGAACACCACGTAGCTCGCGCCGCGCCGCACGCCGCTGGATTCGGCGCCGAGCAGCAGGTCGGCGAAACCATCGCCGTTGACGTCGCCCGCGTCGCTGACCGCGACGCGCTCCTGGTCGTACATCGTGAGCCCGGTGATGCGAAAACCGTTGCCGCCGTTCAAGTCGCTGAAAGCGAAATTCGCGGCGAAGCCGGCGGCCTTGCCGTACACCACGTAGGCGGTGCCGGTATAGACGCCGTCGACCACGGCGCCGGCGGCCACGACCAGGTCATCGAAACCATCGCCGTTCACGTCGCCCGCGCCGCTGAGCGCGCGGCCGGTCTCGTCGGTGAAGGGCACGCCCGCGACGCGGAAGCCGTTGCTGCCGTTCAGCGCGGAGAGGCTGAACAGCGTCGTCGCGTCCCGCTCGTGGCCGAACACCACGTAATTCACGCCGCTGTGCGTGTTCGAGTTGGGGTCGCGCCGCGCGCCGATGATGATGTCGTCGTAGCCGTCGCCGTTGATATCACCGGCGGCGTCGAGCGTGGCGCCGACGAGGAAGTCGCCGGCCTGGCCGTCGATGCGAAAGCCCGCGTTCGGCGCCAACACGTCGAGGCCGAAACTGGCACTGAAGCCGCCGCTCGCGCCGAACATCAGGTACACCGCGCCGGACAATGGCGGGCTGTCGGCGGTGCCCGGCGAGCCGATCAGCAGGTCGTCGAAGCCGTCGCCGTTGAAGTCGCCGGCGCCGCTTACCGCAAAGCGCGGAGCGATTGCGATGCTCGCGCCCGAAGCGGGCGCCGCGCCAGTGACGAAGAAGCCGTTGCTGGAGTTCAGACCGCCCAGGTCGAATGTCGGGCCGAGGGCCGCGGTGCTGCCGAACACCACGTAGGTCGTGCCCGTGTAGTTGCCGCCGGGATCGGAGGCGGGCGCGCGGATGACGAAATCATCCAGCCCATCGCCGGTCATGTCGCCGATGCCGCTGACCACGAGTCCCGCCCAGTCGCCCGTCACCGAACCGGGTAGCCGCGTGCCATCGAGACCGCTCAGGCGGCCGAGCGACAGCTGGCCGCCCACTGTCTGGGGCGCGGTCGATTCGATCTGCAGGCGCAGGCCGCCCGCCGCCGTGAACTGCGCGTAGTTCACGCCGCCGATGACGAGATCCACGTCCTGCGTCCAGGTGCCACTGACGCTGACGTGGTCGTCGGTGCCGGCGCGCACGCGCAGCGTGCCGGTGGCCGGACAGGGCCGCGACCCGCGCCGCGTCCAGCGCCAGCGCGTTTGCTCCACTGCCGCGCAGGTCCAGCACTTCGATGCCGCTGACCCCCGCGAGCATCGCGCCGGTCACGCTGAGTCCGGCGCCGATGATTTCCAGGGTGTCGCTGCCGCTGCCACCGGCGGTCTGCGTATCGTCGACGTCGAACACCAGCGTATCGTCGCCGTCACCGCCGAGGAGCGTGTCGGCGCCGAAGCCGCCGTCGAGACGATTGGCGGCGCCGTTGCCGGTCAGGGTGTTGTCGAAGGCGTTGCCCGTGCCGTCGATGGCCGCATTGCCGAGCAGCACCAGGTGCTCTTGCTGTGCGCCGAGCGCATAGCTGACGCCCGTGCGCACCGTGTCTACGCCGGCATCGAGCAGCGCCTTGTCGATCTCCGCTACGTGATCGATGACATAGGTATCGTCGCCGGCCTCGCCGCGCAGGCTGTCGATACCCTCACCGCCGATCAGGGTGTCGTTGCCGGCGCCGCCCGCGAGCAGGTTGGCGCCCTTGTTGCCTTTCAGGGTGTTGGCCGCGTTGTTGCCGGTACCCTTGAGCGCGGCGCTGCCGGTGAGGGTGAGATGCTCCTGCTGGCCGCCGAGCGTGTAGCTGACGCTGGCCTGCACGGTGTCGACACCGCTGTCGGCCTGGGTCTTACGGATCTCGGCGGCATGATCGAGGACGTAGACATCGTTGCCGGCGTCACCGCGCAGTTGGTCGCGGCCGGCGCCGCCGACCAGGGTGTCGTTGCCCGCGCCGCCGGTCAGGACATCGTTGCCGGCACCACCCTCGAGGCGATCGTTGCCGACGCCGCCCAGTAGCTGATCGTTGTCCGCGTCGCCGCGCAGCTTGTCATTGCCACCGCGACCATCGAGCAGATCCCTGCCCGCCAGGCCGATGAGCAGATCGGCACCCTGGGTGCCGGACAATCGATCGCCGCCGGCGGTGCCGAGCCGCTTCGCCATGGAATTCTCCCCCGATCCTTGTGTTCGCCGCGGCCTGGCAGATGCGTACCGCATCGCCGTGGCATCGCCGCGTCCCCGGGGCTCATGGTGGTGGGCGTCCCGCCGCGGGTCAAATCAAGTTTTGTGTCGGGAGGAAGAATGGTGTCGGGTTTATCTATTCGCACGATAAATAAACCTGACACTGTTCTACGGCGCTCAGCTTCTTCCCTGGCTCTCCGCCTCGTGCCGCGCGCGAAACGCGGCGATGGCTTCCTGTTGCGCCGCCGCCAGCGGATCGCGCACCGCGCGCAGGGCCGCTTCGCTCTTCTGCATGCGCCGCGAGGTGCCGCGGAAGTAGGGCAGCACGAAGTCGCCGAACAGTTCGTAGTGATGTCTCTTCGCGGCGTAGGGCGCCCAGTTGTGATCGAACAGCAGGTAGCTGCCGAAGCCGCCGTTGGACAGCGACACCAGGTTCTCGATGTGCGCGATGGCGTCCTGCCAGGTGCCGATCACGGTGGAACCGGTGTTGAGCGCCCAGTCGATGTAGGAATCGATGTCGTGGCCGGTGACCTGCATCTGCGGCGCGGCGGCCGTGTGCTGCAGGTAGTCGCAGAACTCGCGGATGCCGTAGCGCACGTCGGCGAGCGCCTGGTCCTTGGTGTCGGCGAGGTGCATGAGTCCCACCACCCGCCAGCGATCGCGATTGGCGACCTTGCCGAATTCCCGCGCGCGCTGCTCGACCACATCCCAGTGCATGCCGAGCACGTCGACGCCCGCCTTCATGGTCGCGCCTATGGAGATGAGGCCGAGGCCGTGCTTTCCCGCGAGGCGCGGGCCCGACGGTGAGACCACCGCCGCGGCCACCACCTCGGGATGCGGGTCCTGGTAGAAGTCGAGTTGCAGGCGCGCGTCCACCAGCGTGTAGCGCGCGGTCTCGATGCTGATGGGCTCGTCGCTGGTCATGAGATGCATGAGCACCTCGGTGTCGAGATCGAGCGCGTCGCGCTGCTCATGGGGCGAGATGCCGATCATTGCTGCGTCGGTGGCGAGCGCGCCGGGGCCCAGGCCGAGCATCACGCGGCCGCGGGTCAGGTGATCGAGCAGCGCGAGGCGGTCGGCCACCCACAGCGGATTGTGATAGGGCAGGGACACCACGCCGGTGCCGAGCCGAATGTAACGCGTCTGCGCCGCGACGTGGGCGATGAACAGCATGGGGTCCGAGATCAGCTCCACGCCGCCCGAATGATGCTCGCCGAACCAGGCCTCGTCATAGCCGATGTCGTCCAGCAGCTTGACGATTTCCACGTCACGCTGCAGCGCATAGGTCGGGTTGTAGTTCGTCGGCAGATGATGCGGCGGAATGAAGGCGCCGAAACGCATGCGGCTCATGGTCTTGCTCCTCGATTAGGGATGGCGGCGCGCAATGCGCGTGTCAGTAGACGCCCGCGGCCTTGAGCCGCGCGCGGGCCTCCGCGTCGTGGCCGAGGTTGGCGAGGATCTCCTCGGTATGCTCACCGAGTTTGGGCCATTTCAGCTCGGTCCTGCCCGGCTCGTGCTTGAACTTCATCGGCAGGCCGATGTGTTTCCAGCCTCGTTCGTCCTCGAAGATCATCTGCCGATGGCGGATCTGCGGATCATTCACGGCCTCGGGCAGGGTGTGCACCTGGGCAAACGCGGTGTCGACGCCTTCGAAGAACTCGATCCACTCGGCCTGGGTGCGGGTCTTGATCACTTCGCGCAGGAAGGCTTTGACCGGGTCCTGACCCGGCCCGGGCGGCGTGGTGGCAGCTTCGAGCAGGTCGGGACGTCCGAGCTTGTCGAGCGCGGCCTTGGCGAAGTGCGTCTCCGAGCCACCGAACACCACGTGGCGGCCGTCCTTGGTCTCGTAGATGTTGTAGAAGGCGTAGCCGCCGAGCGCGCGCTCGGCGTTCAGCACCGGCGCGCGGTTCTCGGCGAAGGTCGAGCCGAAGTTGTTCAGCATCGCGGCGATGAGGCTGTCGGCCATGGCGACGTCGATGTAATCGCCCTGGCCGGTGTCCTTGCGGCGCAGCAGCGCCATCAGCAGCGCGGACAGGGTCATCATCGATGAGATCATGTCGGCGCAGGCGATGCCGGGGATGGCCGGCTTCCCGTCTTGACCCTGGTTCAGGTTCAACACCCCGGCGATGGCCTCGGTGGTCAGGTCGTGCGCGGGCTTGAAGCGGTAGGGCCCGTCCTGGCCCCAGGCCGACATCGAGCAGTAGACGATGCCTGGATTGCGCGCGCGCACCGCCTCGTAGCCGACGCCGAGGCGCTCGGCGACGCCGGGACGAAAGGCTTCGATCATCACGTCGCAACTCGCGGCCAGATCGAGCGCGACGGCGCGGCCTTCCTCGGTCTTGAGATTGAGCTGAATGCTCTTCTTGTTGCGATGGGTGTTGGCGAAGTACACCGTCATGCCGTCGCGCGTCGGCCCGATGGCGCGGTTCGGCTCGCCGGCCCCGATGGGCTCGAGCTTGATCACCTCGGCGCCGTGGTCGGCCATCATCTGGGTGAGCGCCGGTCCGGGCAGGAACAGCGAGAGGTCGAGTACGCGTATACCTTCAAGTTTCATGCGGGGCTCCGGGACCAGGGAGCCGGCATGATAAGTGGAAACCGGGGCCGATCTCGCCAGTTCGGCGCGACCGGCCCCCGCGCGGGTCAGCCCCGCTTCGCGCGTCCGAGTCCAAGCAGCCCGGCGACCGCGAGCGAGAGCAGCGGCAGGGCGGCAGGCAGGGGCACCGGGGCCACCGCCACGCCGCTGACCACGGCGCCGATGCGGCCGAGCTCGGTCGCCGCGCCGCTGGTGAGGTCGAGTTGGTACAGGCGCGAGCTACCGGTGCCGATTTCGGCGAAGACGGCGAACGCGAGGTTGCCGGCGCTGATGTCGAAACCGCCGATGTCCAGCGCATCGACGCCTAGCGCGCCGACGGTGGTCAGGGTGCCGGCATTGTTGGCCTGCTTGACCAGCACGTCGAGACGCGTGTCGATGGCATAGAGCTGGGTCGCGCTGGTGCCGGCGAAGTTGCGGTCGTAGGCGTGATGCACGACGTTCGGGTCGCGTCCGACGTTGGCGTCGCCCGCGGCGTAGAACACGTCGACGGTGGTGGCGACGTTCGCGTTGCCGGTGACGGGATGGGCGACCAGGTTCTGGTTGGCATCGCTGACGATGCGGATGCGATCGATCACGGGGTTGAAGTCGAAGCCGAAGCCGTGCGTGCCACCGTTCAGCGCGGTGGCGAAGCCGGTGCCCACCTTGGTGGCCGCGCCGCTGGCCGGATCGAGCCGGTACAGGGCGCTGCCGTCACTCAGCCCGTACAGTTCGCCGGTGGCTGGACGGTAGTCGATGCCGACCACGCGTTCGCCGCTGGCCAGCCCAGTGATGAAACTCATGCTGCTGGTCGCCAGGCCCGGCTGTGCGCTGTCGATGCTGACCAGTCCCTGGCTGAAACCGCTCTCGGTGAGCAGCACCAGGGACGCGGCCTCGGCGCTGCTGACCGCGCCGGTCAGAAGTCCCAGGCCCATGCAAAGGGCGTGTAATGAAGGATTCGTCGTCACGTCTGCCTCCCCGTTCGGGATTTTGGTCATGGAGGAAACGCACGCGCTCAGCACGTGCGCCAGGACTACGCAGGACGTGTCGGGATCGGATGCAGCGGCGAGGTGCCGGACGTGAAGTCCTACACCTCTGGTCATCGTGTCCTACGCGGACCGACCAGCCCGAAGGTCGCACCCTCCGGATCGAGCGCCTGGGCGGCGAACTCGCCACCCGGGATCTCCATGGGCCCCTCACGCAGGATGCCGCCGAGGCGGGTCACGGCGGCGACGGCGCGCTCGATGTCCGTCACACCGATGTAGAACTGCCAGGCAGCGCTCGCCTGCGTCGGCGTATTCGGCATCACGGCGCCGATCAACTGGCCCTCGCGCTGGAGGAAGCGGTACTGGCCGAGTTCACCCATCTCCAGGGCGCCTTCCTGTGTCCAGCCGAAATGCCTGGTGTAGAAGGCGATGGCCGCCAACGGGTCGCCGCAGGCCAGTTCGTTCCAGCGCACGTGGCCGGGACGGTCCGGCGAGAAGACATCGCTGGTCGTGGCGTCTGCGCCGGCCGGCGGGATGGGCCGCATCACGTAGAACGGCGCGCCCTGCGGATCGCGCAGTAGCGCGATGCGACCCACCGGCAGGTCCATGGGCAGCATCAGCGGGCTGGCGCCATCGTCGCGCATGGCGGCGAGACTGGCGTCGACATCGTCGACGCACAGGTAACCCAGCCAGGTGGGCTGCGCGCCGCCCGCGGCCATTGCGTCCGTCAGCACCGATACACCACCTGCGGTGCCGCCGTCCTCGCGGCCGATCAGGCGATAGTCGATCTCGCCCGCGCCCGCGCCCGACTCGGGCGCGGGCGAGATGCGCCAGCCGCACACCTCGCCATAGAAAGCTGACGCCGCCCGCGGATCGCGCGTCATGAGCTCGTACCAGATGAATTTCCCGTGACTGGACATGTTCAGCCCCCCAGTTCGACCACCGGCGTGAAACCCCCGAAGACCATGCGCTTGCCGTCAAAGGGCATCTCCGCCGGCATCTTCATCCGCTCGTCGGTCTGCATCCTGGTCGCGGCCGCGTCGCACACTTCGCGCGACGGCCATTCCATCAGCGCGAACACCACGCACTCGCCGGGCTCGGCTTTCACCGTGCGATGGAAGTCCGTGTGCTGACCGGTGGGGACGTCGTCCTGCCAGGCTTCCACGAGCCGCCGCGCGCCGTAGTCGGCGAAGCACGGCCAGGCATCCTCGGCCATGCGCCGATAGTCCGCCTGCCGGGAGCCGCGTACCGGGATCACGAAGCCCTGCACGTAGGAGTCCGTGCCGGGCTCGCCGCGCAGCACCAGCGGCGCGAAGCCGCCGAAGATCATCCGCTTGCCGTCGAAGGGCATGGGGTTGTGCTTGGGGTCCATGCGCGGGTCGCTGTCCATCAGCGCAGGCATGCGGCCCATGGCCGCATCGCGCGTGGGCTTGTCCGGCCATTCGATCCAGCTGAACACCACCGATTCGTCGTGCCGCGCGGCAACCGCGCCGTAGAAGTCGGTCGTCGTGCCGCGGGGCACGTCGGTCTGCCAGCACTCGACGACGCGTCGCGCGCCGAGTTCGAGGAACACCGGATCGGCGGTGCGCGCATGATGGACGAAAGCCTCTCTGCCGGCGGTCGGTACCGCGAGCACGAAACCGTCGATGTAGCCTGGGGCGTGGTTGCTCATGTCGTTCTCTCCAGTGGCGGCGCGCCGTCGGCTTGCCAAGGGCGCGCCTTGCGTGATGTTGGCGAGCGCGCGACACGCGGTGGGGCGGGGCGTGCGGGCTCTGCGCTCTGATCGAATGGCGCGGCGGGAAATCGACAGCCGGGGAAGCCATCGGTGCGAAGAGCCAGCTCTCGGGGTGCGCCGTCAGAGCGCCTCACGGTCGGGACGTGTCGGACTGAAGTCCGACCTACAATGGGCAACCCCATCGGAGATTCCCGTATGCCCGTCTTCACCACGCTGCGCATCGACCAGGACGCCGACCATCCGCGCATCGCGCGCCTTCTGCTGAACCGCCCCGAGCGCTACAACGCCATCGACGATCGCACGCCGGCCGAGATCCGCGCCGCGGTGGAGTGGGCCAATGCGACCGACGAGGTGCACGTCATCATCGTCGAGGGGGCGGGCAAGGGCTTCTGCGGCGGCTACGACCTCGTGCACTACGGCGCTGGCCAGGATGAACACCCCTGCAAGCAGGAGCGTCATCCCTGGGATCCGATGGAGGACTACGCGGTGATGAAGCGCAACACCGAGGACTTCATGACCTTGTGGAAGAGCGCCAAGCCGACCATCGCCAAGATTCACGGCCACGCGGTCGCGGGCGGCAGCGACATCGCGCTGTGCTGCGATCTCATGGTGATGGCCGAGGACGCACGCATCGGCTACATGCCGACCCGCGTGTGGGGCTGCCCCACCACCGCGATGTGGACCTATCGCCTGGGCGCCGCGCGCGCCAAGCAGATGATGTTCACCGGCGACACCATCGACGGCCGCCGCGCGCTCGACTGGGGCCTCGCCAACGAGGTCGTGCCGGCGGCAGAACTCGAGGCCGCGACGCTCGCGCTCGCGCTGCGCATCGCCGGCGTGCCGCGCGGGCATCTCGCCATGCACAAGCTGGTGGTGAACCAGGTGCTGCTCACCATGGGCCTCGAACAGAGCCAGAGCCTCGCCACGGTGTTCGACGGCATCACCCGTCACAACCCCGAGGGCCTCTGGTTCCGCCGCTACGCCCAGGCCGAGGGTTTCAAGGCCGCCGTGGACTGGCGCGACAGCGGCCGACCGATACCGGAGGGGGATGAGGCCCGGGCGCTGATCGCGGAGCTCGAGGCGCGCCTGAAATCCTGAGTCGACTGGTCGGGTTTGAAAAGGGAGGGAGAATCCCGGGTCTGGCCGCCGCGGCTTGACCCCGGACAGGTTCCCGCACCGCAGCAGTAAATTCCCCTGGGCACCGGCGCGGCCGCTGCGTTACCTTTGAGCCACCATTGGCGCGATAGCCAAATCGCAGGGGAGAGCGGTATGAAGAGCGCGGATTTCATCAAGGCCCACGACCGGGTCAAGGACTTCGACTGGACACCGAGCTACCGGCCCGCCGCCGCGCGCTACACGATGCCCTACAGGATCCCGAAGAAGACTTCGGACCCCTTCCGTCACCTGGTGCGTGATTACTGCTCCATGGAGCGTGACAAGGATGATCGTCAGTACGGCGCGATGAGCGACGTGATGGCGCGCGCCAAGATGCCGGCCAAGGCGGAAGATCGCTGGACCGAAGTTCTGAAGATCGTGCTGCCGGTCACCTGCTACGCCGAGTACGCGGCGATGAAGTGCACCGGCCAGCTGGTCGACGCGGTGGACAACGCGGAACTGCGCCAGGGCTACCTCGCGCAGATGATCGATGAGGTCCGCCATGTCAACCAGGAAGCGCATCTCGCGCGCTACCTCGCCAAGCACGGTAACGATCCGGAAGGCTTCGAGCGCAGCTTCAAACTGCGCAGCACCAATTTCATCATGCGCGCCGGACGCGCCTGCTTCGACGGCTTCTTCGCCGGCAATCCCATCGAGGGCGCGATGAACCTGCAGGTGGTGGCCGAGACGGCCTACACCAACCCGCTGTTCGTGACGCTGACCGAAGTGGCCGCCGCCAATGGCGACCAGGCGACGCCGACCACCTTCCTCTCGGTGCAGTCGGACGAAGCGCGGCACATGGCGAACGGCTACGCGACGCTCGCGGCCATCGCCTCGGTGCCGGACAACATTCCGCGGCTGCAGCGCGACTTCGATACCGCCTTCTGGCGCCAGCACTGCTTCCTCGACACCTTCATCGCCGCGGTCTACGACTACTTCCAGAAGGAGCGCGGCGGTTCCTACTACGAGGCCTGGAGCGAGTGGGTGGGCGGCGACTGGGCCGGCGCCTACATCGAGCGGCTCGAGCCCTTCGGAGTCAAGCTGCCGCGCGGCTGGGAAGAAGCCAAGGAGCGGGTGAAGTGGGCCGGCCACACCGCGATGATGATGTTCGCCGCCACCTGGCCGATGCAGAACGTGCGCATCGACCCGCTGACCGCGAAGGACTTCGAGTGGTTCGAGAAGAAGTATCCCGGCTGGTACGGCGTCTACGGCAAGTTCTGGGAGGCCTACGCCGAGATGAGCGATCCGGCCAAGGGCGCCCTGCCGCTGTCGCTGTTCGACGGCATGCCGCCGCTGTGCCGCGTGTGCCACCTGCCTGTGGCGCTGCCGCGTCCCGATCTCTCGCGCATGCGCATCAAGGAGCACGGTGGCCGCAAGCACGCCTTCTGCTCCGAGGGCTGCGAGCGGACCTTCGCCTTCGAGCCGGCGCGCTTCGCCATGAACCACACCTTCGACGAGCACTACCACGGCTACTCGCTGGTCGAGTACATCGAACACGCGGGCCTGGTGCGCAACGACGGCAAGACCATGCTCGCCCAGCCGCACCTGAACGAAGAGAAGCGCTGGACGCTGGACGACATTCGTCGCAGCTCGGACTTCGTGATCAAGGATCCGCTGCGCGAACTGGCGGCCGAGGGCCCGGTGGAGGTGCTGCAGTGAGTGCCACGCCGGCCAAGGGCGCGCAGCGCCAGGCGCGCGACTTCACGTTCATCAAGCCGCAGGCGCGGCGCCTCACCGAGTACGAGGCGCTCACCGTCCATCAGCAGCCGGACGCGCTGGGCTTCGATCGGCCGGCCGCCAACCTCACCGAGGTCGAGTGGTACCTGCTGCGTTCGGACGGCCGGCCGCTGTGGGATCCTGACTCCACTCGCCTGCGCTGCGACGACTGGTACGCCTACCGCGACCCGGCCCAACACTGGCAGCGCACCTACGTGCGTCACCAGGAGCAGCAGGAGACCTCGGTCGCGCGCGTGACCGAGGACGCCGGCCTCGACGGTGCGCTGGCGGCGCTCGACGCGCGCTGGGTGCGCGACATGCTGTGCGGTCACTACCGCGCATGGTCGTTCTTCGATTACGCGATTTTCCGCGCGCTGGCTCCCGCGCAGCGTGAGGCGCTGTCCGACACGCTCGGCAACGTGCTGTGCTTCCAGAGCTTCGATCACCTGCGCCACGCGCAGGACGTGGTCATCTACCTGGTCGAACTGGAGAACTACCACGGCGCGGTGGATGACGGTCTCGGCAAGCAACAGTGGCTCGAAGCGCCCGAGTACCAGCCCGCGCGGCGGCTCGCCGAGGACATCATGGCGACCAACGACTGGGCCGAACTCATGGTCGGGCTCAATCTCGTCGTCGGCAGCTACCTGCAGCGCATCGCGACCAGCGATCTCGTGCGGCGCATGGCGCTGCCGAACAACGATCCGGTTGCGGCACACATTGTCATGACCGCCGAGCGCGATCGTCGGCGCAACATCGCCGCCACCGAGGCGCTGGTGAAGATGGTGCTGGACGGCCCGCATGCCGCGCACAATCGCGACGTGATCGCCGGCTGGCTCGCCGACTGGGGCGCGCGCGCGGTGGCCGCCGCCGAGGCGCTCGCGCCGATGTTCGGACGCGCGCCGGTTGCCGCCGTGAGCTACGCCGAGTCCGAGGCCGCGGCGCGCGCCGCGACCGACCCGCTGCTCACCGGGCTCGGCTTCGCGCCGCTCGCGGGAGGGGCGCGATGAGCGCCGCACCGCGCACCGACGTATCGCTGATCCTGATGCAGGGCTCGCCCGAGGCCCAGGCCACGCTGGACGTCCTGGAGCAGGACGACCCCGGCCTCGTCATCGCCGATCACGCCACCTTCTGGAAGATCACCTCGCCCGAAGGGCGCATCGAGGTCGACCTGAAACGCGTGTCCGAGGAACTCGGCAGCGAGGTCAACATGGCGCAGTGGCTGGTGATCCTCTCGACCTTCGTCGGGCGCGTGATCACCGAGCCCGATCGCTTCATCCTGACCAGCGAAGTGACCCAGATCCACCGCGACTGAGACGCCCGCATGAGTGACGAATACCTGGTCGAGCTCGCGCCGGGCGGGCAGACTTTCGGCTGTGGGCCGGACGAGACCATCCTCGACGCGGCGCTCCGCCAGGGACTGGACATTGGCTACGGCTGTCGCCAGGGCCGTTGCTCGACCTGCAAATACCAGGTGGAGGATGGCGAAGTCGATCTCGGCCAGGCCTCCGCCTACTCGCTGCCGGACAACGAACGCGATGCGGGGTGGGCGCTGCTCTGCTGCGCGCGGCCGCTCACCGATCTGCTCATTCGCGATCACCGCCCGCCGGATACCCGCGCGCTGCCGGTGCTGGCGCCGCGCGAACTGGCGGCGCAGGTCGCCGAGGTCACCCAGCTCACGCCGGAACTGTGGCGCCTGGCGGTCACGCTGGCAGAACCGCTCGAGTTCTATGCCGGCCAGTTCGTCGAACTTGGCCTCACACGCGGCGCGCAGACCGTGTGGCGCAGCTACTCCATGGCTTCGCCGCCGGCGGCGTCCAGGCGTCTCGAATTCATCTTGAAGCGCATCGAGGGCGGCGCATTCTCCGGCGGCCTGGACACGCTAGCGAGCGGTGAGTCCGTGGTGGTGCGCGGCCCCTTTGGCGTGAGCTACCTGCGCGCCGGCACGCGCCCGGTGCTGCTATGCGCCATCGGCTCGGGCCTCGCGCCGATACTCGCGATGCTGGCGGACGCCTCCGCGCGTCGCGATCCGCGCCGCTTCACGTTCTACTACGGCGCGCGCCGACCGCAGGACCTGCCAGACCTCGAGTCGCTCGCCGGCGAGCTCGACCTCGACCTCACCTACGTGCCCACCCTCGATGGCCTGGAACCCGGCGACGACTGGCAAGGTGCGGTTGGCAACGTCACCCGTGCCATTCAAGGGGGCGTGGAAGACGCGCACGATGTCGACGCCTATCTGTGCGGCGCGCCACCGATGTGCGACGCGGTGGGGCGCCTGCTGGCGGCCAAGGGTCTCCCGGCAGATCAGCTGTACTTCGATCGCTTCTTCGCGGCGAGCAAGTAGGCGCGTAAAGCGCCTGTCAGCTCACTGCGCTTCAGGGCGCTGTCTCGTCCGGTCGGACAACCCTTTTAGTGCGCTAATACCACGCACGTTGCCTGGTTCCCGTCTCTCGTCTATTTACTCTGTCATGTGCTTCGCTCGAAACGAGCGCGGTTCACACGTGTCCTAAAGCGGGCACCATCAGGACACCAGGTTCAACAAGGAGGTCAGCCGTCCCACGCGACGCCTTACGGCCGTACGCGACGGCTCCTCAAGGAGACGGACAATGGCAACACCAGGACGGGAACTGTCGAGCATCAATTTCGCGGCCATGTTGGGCGGACCGCTGAAGGCCGTGGTGGACGCGCAGGCGCAGTCCGCCATGACTTCGGTGAACTTCATCAAGTCGGTGGGTTTTCGGCCCGCCCTGGACGGCAGCGGCAACGTCATACCGGGTCAGGTCGGCGATCCGATCTACGTCACTTTCAAGTATCCGAAGGAGGTCGCGCCGTTCAGGCCAGCGATCCCCGCTGCCGTCGTACAGATCGCGGTCACCGACGGCGGCGCGGGATACCAAGACAGCAATCCTCCCTCGGTGACCATCGCTCCTCCACCCGGCGCAGGATCGGCCGCCACTGCCAGGGCGACAGTTCAGGGCGGCTCCGTTGTCAGCATCGAATTGCAGAGCAACGGGAGTGGCTACACCGCGGCGCCCACAGTGACTATCGCGGCGCCGCCCGCAGGCGCGGGTAGCAAGACTGCGACGGCAAACGCCATCTTCCGCCCCCATGAGCCGGCGCGCCCCGCCGAATTCCAAGAGATGAGGCTCGAGGTACCGATCCTCACCATGTTACCGATACCGTTCATTCGAATCGAAGAAACGACTATCGACTTCAATGCCAAGATCAATTCGGTCGAGGAAACCAAGACCGATGAAACCTTCAAGATCGACGCGACTCTGGATGCGACGGTGACCTATCCGCCGGTGTTCGCCATCGCGACCGTGAACTTGAAGGTGAACACGTCATACCAGAAGAGCACCTCAGCGGGCTCCAAGGTTGATCGAACCTATTCGATGGCGGTGCATATTCGTGCCGTGCAGGATGAGATGCCTGCCGGCACCGAGCGAATCCTGGGAATCCTCGAAGACTCGATCCGATCGGTTCCAGTCCAGGCCTGAACATACAGCCTCGAGGAGCTTCCGCCATGCCGCGTTTAGGCGATCTCGTTGGCACACTGATGGCCGAGTTCACTCTGGCGCGGGTGCGCGCCGACCTCGAAGCGGTCAGGTTGGTTGAACTTTACGGCGCCGAGGGCCTGCTCCAAGGCGCCCCTGTGCCGCGCTTCCGTCTGCCGGACATCACTGTCGATATGCCAGTACTGATGGCGGAACTGCGCGGCGCGGACAATATCTCAAGCTTTGCACGACCGAATGCCGACGTCATCCGCAACGCGGTGGTCGAATCGGCATCCGCCACCGATCTGCACTTGGACACTGCCTGGGAGGGCGAGATCGTCAGGCGTATCGATGCGCATCTCGCCGACAGCTGGCGGGCACGAGAGCCCATTGACCGAGCGCTGTTGCTCACCAAGAACGCCATGCACGCCGCAGAGGCGCTTCTTCACCAGCGTGAGCGAGAGATTGGCGTGCGGCGTTTCGACGCATCGACGGCCGCGCGGGAGATTCCTTCGGCCGACCCGCGAGGCGCCGCTGACGGCGATGGCGGTCCGGAAGGGACCGCTTCTACGCCGGCGAGGACCCGCGCGTTCTTGCGAACGCTCGCGTTACGTCTGAATGCCAAGGTCATTGGCGCCAGCGGGCAAGGACCTCGGCTGATGGTCGCTGCCAGTACGGGCGAACTTCGAGAAGTTGGCGATGCCAGCCTCATAACCCGTATCCGCATGAGTTTCAACGAAGATGGTTTCGAGGTGGTAAAGGTCGAGCGTGGCGATGGCGGTAGCGACCTGCGGCTCACGCCGGAGTAGGACCGTTGCTGTCCGTCATTCACGTCGAGCGAATCGAGGACTGCCTGCGCGCGGTGTCGGCGCTGGTCGATGCCCAGCAGCGCCGTGATGTGGATTTTCCACGCAGGGTTCTCGAGTGGTTGACGACCGCGGAGGGCGTTCTGCAGGACGCCCGGCAAGCCAGTCTGAGCCAGGTGTCCGCGCTGCGCAGCAATCTGCTAGCCGCCCATCATGCCGCCCGCCGGGACACAGGTCAGAGCCGACGCGCGTTCCTCGAAGCGACGGCAAGTGAGGTGATCGGAAAAGGCCAGGGGGTACTGGGCTCAGTGATCGAGCCCCGTCTGACACAGATCGCCGAAGCTGAACAACTTGTTTCTCGGGTTCTGGCCGTTGGTGCAATCAAGGGATTGTTGGCTGCGGTGCCGTCAGCATTACAAGGTGAAGCACGTCTCCGAGACATCCTGGCGCGTCTCAAGAGCGATGCGGACACCATGGCAGCGACTGCCCATTTTTTGGGCTTGCTGGGTCCCATAGACGCGCTAGTGGTACTCGATCGAGCGTTGAGCCTAGGGCACGAGTTGTAGCGGCGACAGAAGGCTCACGCCGGGCGGCTTCAAGCCGCGCTCGACGTCCGGTCTAGCGCTGCGGGAAGCCCGGGCTCGCGCGCAGCTCGAAGCCCTGCGCGCCGCGTAGCACGAACAGCGCTTGCACTCCGACGCGCCTCGCCAGCGCGAGGCCCCGCTCTACACCCAGCACCATGAAGGCCGTCGCGTAGGCGTCCGCATAGACGCACTCCCGCGCGATCACGGTGACCGAGGCCACGTCGTTCACGATCGGCGCGCCGCTCGCGGGATCTATCTCGTGGGAGTAGTGCCGGCCGTCGTGCTCGAAGTAATTCCGGTAGTCGCCCGAGGTGGCCACTGCGGCGTCACCCGGCGTGAGCGCGCGCAGCGTCGCGTCGCTGTCGGCGCGCGGCAGCGCCACGCCGAGCCGCCATGGCAGCCCGTCAGCGTTGCGTCCGCGCACGCGCATTTCGCCGCCGACGTCGACCAGGAAGTCGACCAGGCCTTCCGCTTCCAGCAGTTTCACCACTTGGTCGACCGCCCAGCCTTCGGCGAGGGCGGAGAGATCTACGCGCACATCGGCGCGCAGCTTGCGTACGCGTGATCCTGTCTCGTCCAGTTCCACCTGCCGATAGCCCACGCGCGCGCGCGCAGCGGCGATGGCCTCGCCTGAGGGCGGCGCGTCGATGCGCGCCTGCGGCCCGAAACCCCACAGGTCGACCAGCGGTCCGACGGTGACGTCGAAAGCGCCGTCGCTGGCCTCGCTCACGCGGCGCGCGGCGGCTAGCACTTCGAGAAGCTCGGCGGATACCGGCTGCCAGTCCATGCTCGCGCTCGCATTGAAGCGCGACAGCTCCGAGTCGGGGCGGTAGGTCGACATGCGCGCGTTGACCGACTCGAGCAGCGCCTCGATGCGCGCGCAGAGCGCCGGCCTGGCTTCGGCGCCAAGGTGCGGCGCGACCACCCGCCAGGTCGAGCCCATGGTCTCGCCGTGCAGGCAGTTGGCCGCGGCCGGCACGATGCTCGTGAGCAGCAGCGCGACCAGCAGCACGGCGCGGTGTGCCGGCCCAATGAGCGAATCCTGGAAACTCGGTGTCGTCGACATCGACGGCCCTTCGGCAAAGGCCTGCATTCTAGAGCGCGGCGTCGGCGCGCGGCCCCACCGATAGGTGAATTGCCGACGCGGCCGCCCTCGGACACCATCGCGGGCGGCAACCGGAGGCCCGCCATGATGCTCGACCACGCAACGTCCACACGCTCGGCGCGCGTGCTGCTCTGTCTCGTTCTGCTCGGCGGCGTGGTGCACGCCGCGTACGCGGCGGAGGAAATCGAAGCCCTGCTCGGGCGGCTGTTGAAGGTCCAGATCGCGCCCGCCGCGGGCTACGCGACGCGCATGCTGGTGCCGCCCGGCCAACTCTACGACCCGCTGGTCATGCACCCTGTCGCGGACGGCGTGTGGCTGAACGACGACGGCAAGGAGGCCGAGGGCGAGGACGGCGAGCGCAAGGGCAGCCGGCTCGTTGCCGTGCACGGCGACGGGCGCGTCGAGGTGCTGGTCGACGCCGATCGCATGCTGCCGATCAGCGCGGGCTTCGACGTCGCGCCCGCGGGCTTCGGCGACTACGCCGGCCAGGTGTTCGCGCTGTCCCAGCCCGGGACCGGTGACAAGGCCGGCCAGGGCAATTACGTCATGCAGCGCATCGATCCCAAGCACGGCTACGCGGTCAGCGTGTTCTGCACGCTGCCCGAGAGCGGCGGCGCGACGGCCGGCATCGGCGTCGATGCGCGCTTCGGTCCGCCGGGCAGCCCCTTCGCAGGCAAGCTCTACGCGTCCACCACGCTGAACAACACGCTCTACGTCATCACGCCGGACGGCCAGTGCAAACCCTTCGTCACGCTCGACCCGGCGCGTCACGGCGGTCCGCTGTACCTGCGTTTCGCGCCCGACGGCCAGTCGCTGCTGGTCGCCGTGGTGCGCGGCGGCATCTTCAATGCCCGCGGCAGCGCCATCCTGCGCGTGCACGCCGACGGCAGCGTCGACGACAAGCCGCTCGCCGAAGCGCCGACCATGTTCGGATCGTTCGACTTCGCGCCCGCGGGTTTCGGCGATTTCCCCGAGCAGCTGTTCGTGGTCGAAGTCGGCGGCTACGAGATCCCGGTGCCGATGAGCGAGCCGCTCGAGGCGGACGGTATCCTGCACAAGGTCGGCGCCGACGGCCGCCTGATCGAGGTGGCGCGCGGCTTCATCAACCCCTGGAACGTGCGCTTCGTCGGCGACCGTCTGTGGGTCGGCGACATCAACGGCGACTTCATCTACGGCAAGCGTGAACTGCCCGATGGTTTCATCGTCGAGGTGACGCGCCGCTGAGACGGCGCCGCCGGCGCGCCCACGCTCACCACTCGTGGGTCTCGCCGTTCCACTTCCAGAAGCTGCCGCTGTTCTGCGCGTTCAGGCGGTCGATGTTGGCGACGATGCCGGCCGCGCTTTCGGCGGGCGTGATGGCCGCGCTCGCGCCACCCATGTCGGTCTGCACCCAGCCGGGATGAATCACGCACAGGTGGATGCCTTCTGCGGCGAGCGCCGGCGCGGCGAGGCGCATGAACTTGTTCAACGCGGCCTTGGAGGCGCAGTAGGCGAAGGCCTGCGGCATCTGCAGGCTGATCGCGCCCATCTGCGAGGTGATGCTGGCGACGCGACCGTGCTTGCTGGCGCGCAGGTTGGGCAGCAGTGACTGCATCACTCGCACCGGGGCCATGCTGTTGACCGCGAAGGTCTCGGCCCAGCCGTCGAAATCCATCTCGAAGGCGGTCTGCTTTTCCATCGGCGGGCCGATGATGCCGGCGTTGTTGATCAGGATGTCGATGGGCTGACCCGCGAGCCGCGCGGCGAGTGCCGCCACTGACGCTGCGTCGGCGACGTCCAGTGCGAGCACTTCCACGTTACCGCCGAGCGCCGCGAGCGCGCTCGCCTTGGCCGGTTCACGGCAGCAGGCCAGCACGCGATCGCCGCGCTTGGCATAGGCACGTGCGAGTTCGAGGCCGATGCCGCGGTTGGCGCCGGTGATGAGGACGGTGGACATGGCGAATGCTCCCTGTTGAGTGTCGTGGCGCCGGTCGGATGGCGAGCGCAGCGCGCATCGTCGAACACATGCCCCGCGGCGAGCAACACCCGTAGGGTGGGGCACGTCCCGCCACCGGATGCGGCGCGCGCGCCTGTTTCAGAACCTTGCCTCCACGCCCAGCCGCGCGCCTATCCCCGCCTCGTTGCTGCCCGAGCCGTGGGTGCGATAGGCGTCGTCGAACAGGTTGTCCACGCCGGCCAGCAGCTCGAGGTTCCGCGTCAGGGTGTGGCCGGCATGCACGCCGCACAGCACGTAGCCCGGCGTGCCGCCGGGCGGGATGCGCTCCAGGTCGTTGCGATCGGCCTCGCTCAATTCGTTCGCGCGGCCCGTCACCGTCAGCCCGGTCGACACCCAGGAACGCGCGTCGGCGCTCTGCCAGGCCAGGCGCAGGTTGCCGGTCAGCGGCATGATGCGGCTGGCAGGCTCGCGAAAGCTCGTACGCGCCGTGGTGCTGGCGAAGGCGTCGATGCGGCCGCGCTGCCAGGCGAGGTTGCCGCGCAGTGACCAGTGCTCCGAGAACGCGTAGCTCGTGACGAGTTCCACGCCGCGCACGTAGCCGCTCGCGGTGTTGCGCTTGCTGACTTCGATGGCGCCGTCGACTACGCGTCCAGTGGGCGTGGAGGCGATGTAGTCGTGGATGCGCGTGTGGAACAGCGTCACGCCGCCCGACCACGCTCGCCACTGGCCGGCCCAGCCGAGCTCGAAGGCGAGGAAGTCCTCGGGGCCCAGGCCCACCGCGGCGCGCTCGACTTCGTTCGTGCGGCTCGCGCCGAAGCGGCTCAAGTCGGCAATGTTCGGCGCGCGGAACGCCTGGCTGACCCCGACCCACACGCGCTGACGAAGCGGCGCTTCGCTGAACGCGTACTGCAGGCGCAGCGCGTGCACGGTGCGTTGCCAGTCGTCCTCGAAACTCGCCGGCACGCCGCTCAGCGGATCCTCGTAGCGTCCGATCTCGGCGCGCACGTGGTTGTAGCGGCTGCCGGCGATCACGCCGAGACGCGGCGTGAGCGCGATCTCCGCCTGCAGCCAGGCGCCGAACAGGCCGTAGAGCGCGTCGTCGCCCAGCGGACCCTGCACGTTGATGCCGCGCAGGCGGCCGTCCGCGCCGAACTCGGCGCCGAAGCTGTCGACATTGTCCTGGTAGTAGTCCACCCCGTAGCGGAGCCCCAGCGGGCCCCAGTGCGACGCGAGTTCGAGATCCACGCCGCCCATGTTGGACTTGAAACGCTCATCGAGGCCGCGGCCGTTGCGTCGCACGCGCTGGCCGTCCTCCTGCCACGCCTGGTGCGAGACGGTGAGCCTGAGATCGTCCAGTGCGCGCAGCGCTGGCGTGCCTTCGAGGCGCAGGTAGCTGAAGCGCCGCGCCTGGTCCTTCGCGCGCAGCCGATCGCTGCCCACCGCGCTGCCCTTGTAGGGACGCGCGAACTGTGTGGCGTGGGTACGCCACACGTCGTCCTGGGTGAGTCGCTGATGCAGGCCGGACAGGCGCCAGCCAGGGGCGAGCGCCACGTCCAGCCGCGCATCGAAGCCCTGCTCGTCGTAGCCGGTACGCGGCTGACGACCGATGCCGGCCGCGTGCACGTCGCCGAAGTCCTTGGTGGAATAGCCGAGGCGCAGGCCCCAGCGGCCGCCCGCGCTTGTGTCGAGCTCGCTGCGCGCGATGTGGCCGCGATCGGCGCTGGTGAACTGGTAGCGCTGCGCGCCGTGCAGGAAGGCCCGGCCGGCGGTCTCGTTCGCGAAGCGCGACCGTTCACTCTCCACGCTCACCACGCCGCCGACGGCGTCGCTGCCGTGGTGCACCGAGTCCGGCCCGTTCAGCACTTCCACGCGCGCCATGCTTTCGGCGTCGACCAGGGCGAAGTACTCGCTCGGCCCGTCGCGGTACACCGAATTGTTGTAACGCACGCCGTCGATCAGCGCGAGGGTGCGATAACCGGTGAAACCGCGGATATAGGGCGAGCCCTGGCCGTGGGCGGTCTTCTGCACCATCACGCCCGGCGCTTCGGCGAGCGCGTCCGGCAGGGAGCGCGGCCCACGCTGTTCGAGGTCGGTGGCGGAGATCGCCTCCACGCGATAGGGCAGTTCGTCGAGGCCGCGCCCGATGCGGCGCGCGGTGACCACGTGCTCTTCGAGCGTGTCGTCGGCGGACGCCGTCGCGCTCGCTGCCAGCGCGCACGCGCCGCACAGCGCGGCCAGCACACCGCCCGCGCGGCGCGCG
>JAIEQK010000008.1 GCA_019747795.1 Gammaproteobacteria bacterium
CGACGCGCCCGTCGGCGCGACGGGCGCGGGCGCAGGCAGGGGCGTCGCGCCGGGCGGCAGGCGCGGCCCGCTCGTGACAGTCGTAGGGGTCGCTGGCGCGGGCACCATGCGTGGCGCCTGGACGGGCGTCACCGGCGGCGCCGGCGGACGCAGCTTCAAGGTGCGACCGACCACGATCAGATCGGGATTGTCGATGTCGTTCCAGCGCGCGAGATCGCGCACGTCGAGACCGTAGCGCCAGGCGATGGTGAGCAGTTTGTCACCGGGTGCAACCACGTGCGTGGCCGGCGGCGGCTGCACCTGGCGCGGACCGCGCGCGTCGTCGAGCGTCGGTCGCGCCGGCGCGGGGCGCGTCGCGGCGGGTGAACTCGGCAGGGCGTTCTTCTGCTCGATGGGCGCGCGGTTGTCCGTCGCGCAGCCACACAGCGCGAACAGCGCCATGCACACCGCGCCGAGACGCGAGCGGCCGTTCATTGTTCCAGTCCTTCCAGCAAGGGCACGAAGCTCACGCGTTCGAGCAGGGTCTCGCGGATGCCCTGCTCGTCGCGCGTGTACAGGCACATCTGCTGATGACCCGCGCGACCGACCGGAATGATCAGCCGCCCGCCGACCGCGAGCTGCTCGAGCAGCGCCGCGGGAACCGTGACCGGTGCGGCCGCCACCAGGATCGCGTCGTAGGGCGCGTAGGCCGGCCAGCCCTGGTAGCCGTCGCCGTGACGCACGCGCACGTTGGTGATGCGCATCTCCATCAGCCGCGTGCGGAGCTTGTTGGCGAGCGCCGCGAGACGCTCCACGCTGAACACGCGTCCCGCGAGCTGCGCCAGCACCGCGGTCTGGTAGCCGCAGCCCGCGCCGACTTCCAGCACGCGCGTCAACGGACCGGTGGTGTACAGCGCCGCGGTCATGGCGGCGACTATGTAGGGCTGGGAGATGGTCTGGCCGAAGCCGATGGGCAGCGCGGTGTTCTCGTAGGCGCGACTCGCGAGCGCCTCGTCGACGAACAGGTGGCGTGGCGTGGTGCGCATCACCTCCAGCACGGCTTCGGTCTCGATCCCCATGCGACGCAGCTGGTCCACCAGGCGATTGCGCGCGCGCTGGGACGTCATGCCTATGCCACGGGGGTCGGCCACTCGCTTGTGCACTTCGCTGGAGTCGATTTGCGCGGTGACGGTAGCGACCGCGCCGAGCAGTGTCAAATCACCGCCCGGCGTGCCGCTCAGGCCAGGTTGAGCAGGAATTCGAGCAAGGCCTTCTGCGCGTGCAGACGATTGCCGGCCTCGTCCCACACCACGCTGGCGGGATGGTCGATGACCTCGGCCGCGACCTCTTCCCCACGATGCGCCGGCAGGCAATGCATGAACAGCGCGTCGGGCGCGGCGCGGGCCATCAGGGCGGCGTCCACCTGGAACGCGCGAAACGCCTCGCGACGCGCGGCCGCCTCCTCCTCCTGCCCCATGCTCGCCCACACGTCGGTCACCACCAGATCGGCATCCTGGACCGCGACGCGCGGATCGTGCCCGAGCGTGATGCGCGCGCCGTCCGGCACGGCGGCGCGCGGCGCGTAGTCCGGCGGGGTCGCGACGCGCAGTTCGAAGTCCATCAGCCGCGCTGCGCTCATGTAGGTGTTGCACATGTTGTTGCCGTCGCCGACCCAGGCCACGCGTCGCCCGGCGATCGGCCCACGGTGTTCGAACCAGGTGAGGAGATCGGCCAGCACCTGGCAGGGGTGCAGATCGTTGGTCAGTCCGTTGATGACCGGCACGCGCGCATGGCGCGCCATGCGTTCGACGATGTCGTGGCCGAAGGTGCGCACCATGATCGCGTCGGCCATCTCCGACAGCACGCGTGCGGTGTCTTCCACCGGTTCGCCGCGCCCGAGCTGGGACTCGTGGGAGGACAGGAACACCGCCTTGCCGCCCCCCTCGGCCATCGCGCCTTCGAAGGACACGCGGGTGCGGGTCGAAGACTTCTCGAAGATCATCGCCAGCGTCTTGCGCTCGAACAGCGGCGGCCGCTTGCCCGCCCGCCGCCAGCGCTTGAGTTCCGAGGCGCGCGCGAGCAGCTTCTCGGTCTCGGCGCGACTGAGATCCTCGAGCGCGAGGAAATGCCGGAGCGCCACGGCCGCGCGCCGCTCAGGCCGCCGCGGCGGTGAAGTCGTTGATCAGGCGCGCGACGCGCGCGACCACTTCGTCGGCCTCGGCGTCGGTCAGGATCAACGGCGGCAGCAGACGCACCACCTTGTCGGCGGTGACGTTGATCAGGAGTCCCTCGGCGAGCGCCGTCTTGACCAGGTCGTAGCAGCCGCGATCGAGTTCTATGCCGAGCATGAGGCCATGACCGCGAATACTGCGTACCGCGCCGTTGCCACCGAGCGCGTCGCGGAAACCGTTCAGCATGCGCACGCCGAGCGCTTGCGCGCGTGCCACCAGGCCGTCGCGCTCCATGGTCTCCAGCACCGCGATCGCGGCGGCCGCCACCAGCGGATTGCCGCCGAAGGTCGAACCGTGGGTGCCGGGCTGCAGCACCTCGGCCGCCACGCCGCGCGCCACGCAGGCGCCGATCGGCACGCCGTTGCCGAGGCCCTTCGCCAGGGTCATGACGTCCGGCACGATGTCCTCGTGCTGATGCGCGAACCAGCGGCCGGTGCGGCCCATGCCGGTCTGCACTTCGTCCAGCATCAGCAGCAGGCCGCGCTCGTCGCAGATCTTGCGCAGCGCCGACAGGTAGCGCGGCTGCGGCACCACGATGCCGCCCTCACCTTCCACCGGCTCGACCAGCACCGCGACCACGTCGGCATTGCCGACCGCATGGCCGACCGCGTCGACGTCGTCGTAGGGCACGCGCACGAAACCTTCCACCAGCGGCTCGAATCCGGCGTGCACCTTGGCGTTGCCGGTCGCGCTCAGCGTCGCGAGCGTGCGCCCGTGAAAGCTGCCGTCGGTGACCACGACCGCCGGCCGCGCCACGCCCTTCTCATGACCGTACTTGCGCGCGATCTTGATCGCAGCCTCGTTGGCCTCGGCGCCGGAGTTGCAGAAGAACACGCGATCCATGTGCGCCAGATCGCACAGGCGGTTGGCCAGCTGCTCCTGGCGCTCGACGCGATAGAGATTGGAGGTATGCAGCAGGCGGGTCGCCTGCGCGGCGATCGCCGCCGTGACGTCCGGGTGGGCATGGCCGAGGCCGCACACCGCGATGCCGCACAGCGCGTCGAGATACTTGCGGCCCGCCGTGTCCCACAGCCACGCGCCGCGGCCGTGACTGAAGGTCACATCCATGCGCCCGTAGTTCGACATCAGTCCCGGAATGCCCGCCGTCGCCATAGTGCCTACCCCGCCCCAAAAAAACGAAACCCGACCGCGTGGCCGGGCTGTGACTGTCACTCGGTGCCGCCTCACCCGCGCGCGGTTGCCAGCGCGGGCGGCGCCCCGGTTGCGACCGGGACCCGACATTGTGCGAAAGTGTGCCCTATCATGCAACTCGCCCTTCGGGCGAAAAGCCCATGGAAACGGTGAGATAGAGTGGATGCCATAGAACTCGCGCTGTTCGCCAACCGGCTGCGCGCAGTGTGCCGCGAGATGGGCGCGACGCTGCGCCGCGCCGCGCTCTCGCCCAACATCAAGGACCGCCTCGACTATTCCTGCGCGCTGTTCGACGCGCGCGGCGAGCTGTGCGCACAGGCCGCCCACATCCCGGTGCATCTCGGCTCGATGGCCTACGCGATGCGCGAGGTGATCGGCGCGGTGAGCTGGCGCGCGGGCGACCTGGTGATCGTCAACGACCCTTTCATCGGCGGCACCCACCTGCCGGACGTCACCCTGATCGCGCCCCTGTGCGTCGACGATCGGCCCGTGGCCTTCGTGGCCAACCGCGCGCATCACGCCGACATCGGCTGCGCGCGGCCAGGCTCCATGCCGCTCGCGCGGCGCCTGGACGAGGAAGGCCTGGTGCTCGCACCGCGCCACCTGGAGCGCGCCGGGGTGCCCGACGCCGACACCCAAGCCCTGCTCGCCGCCCGGCTGCGCAATCCGCGCGACACGCTGGCCGATCTCGCCGCGCAGGCGAGCGCCAACCGCGCCGGGCTCGCGCGGCTCGGCGAACTCGTGAAGCGCATGGGCGCGGACGCTTTCGACGCCGGGCTCGAGCGCGTGAACGCGCATGCGGAAGCGCTCGCGCGCGGCGCGCTCGCCGAGCTGCCAGCAGGTGTGTATCGCCACCGCGACTGGCTGGACGGCGACGGCATCGAGCCCGGCGCCATCCCGCTCGCGGTGGAAGTGACGCTCGGCGGCAACGGCGCGCGGGTCGACTTCGCCGGCAGCGCGCCCGCCGTGGCCGGCAACCTGAACTGCTCGCTCGCGGTCACCGCCGCGGCGGTCTACTACGCCTTCTACGCGCTGATGCCCGCCGACACGCCGCCCTGCGCCGGCTCGCTGCGTCCCATCGACATCGTGGCGCCACCGGGCTGCGTACTGAACGCGCGCTACCCGAGCGCCGTCGCGGCCGGCAACTGCGAGACAAGTCAGCGCATCGTCGACCTGATCCTGGGCGCGCTCGCGCCCGCGCTGCCGGCGCGCATTCCCGCCGCGAGTCACGGCAGCATGAACAATGTCGCCATGGGCGGCGCCGGCTGGGACTACTACGAGACCATCGGCGGCGGCGCAGGCGGCCACGCGCGCGGCCCGGGCCAGCCGGCGGTCCACACCCACATGACCAACACGCTCAACACGCCGGTCGAAGTGCTGGAGATGACCTACCCCCTGCGCGTGCGCCGCTACGCCGTCCGCCGCGGCACGGGCGGCGCCGGCCGTCATGCCGGCGGCGACGGCCTCGTGCGCGAGTACGAGTTCCTGGATGGCGCGGCCGTCACCCTGCTGACCGAGAGGCGCACGCTGGCGCCCTGGGGCCTGGCCGGCGGCGCGCCGGGCATGCCGGGCGAGAACCGCCTGAACGGCGCGCCCGTGCCCGGCAAGTGCGAACTCGAGGTCCTGCGCGGCGACCGGCTGTCCATCGCCAGCGCCGGCGGCGGCGGCTGGGGCGACGCCGAGTGATTCCCGCAGGTTTCTGCACGTTTTAAATCGGGCTTGAAAAAACTAGACTCGCCGCCATGTGCGCAGGATGTCGCTCTCTATATATGAGCCCGCGACGCGCATTCACCGCCTGACAGGAGCGTGTATGGAACCCTTGGAACGCATCAAGAACATCGTCGAGTCGAATCCCATCGTGATTTTCATGAAAGGTACGCCTCAGTTTCCCCAGTGCGGCTTCTCGATGCGCACCGTGGAAGCCCTCAAGGCCTGCGGGGTGGACTTCCACGCCGTCGACGTGCTGGCCGAACCCGAATTTCGCCAGAACCTGCCGCGCTACTCCGACTGGCCGACCTTCCCGCAGGTGTTCATCGGCGGCGAGTTGGTCGGCGGTTGTGACATCGTGCTGGGCATGTACCAGAACGGTGACCTGCAGCGCATGACGCAGGAAGCGGTGGCCTGAGTTTCCCGCCCACCGGACCGGCGACTCGGCCGGTCCGGCTCGCGGCGCCACCCGGCGCCGCTCATCTCTTCACGGCTTGAGCCACAGACAGGCGCCGCGGCTGGCTTTCTCCACGCCGGCCAGCGCGCGCTGGTGTGCTTCGAGCTCTTCCGGGCTGGGGGCCACCACCGTCAGGCTCACCGGCCCGCGCGGCTGCGCTGTTCGCGAAGCCCGCCCAGCGCTGCGCTGCCGACCCGCGTCGAGTTCCAGCGTCGCCTGGCCACCGGTCATCGCGAGATAGACCTCGGCGAGCAGTTCGGCGTCCAGTAGCGCACCGTGACGTTCGCGGTGCGCGTTGTTGATCTCGTAGCGGCGGCACAGGGCGTCCAGGCTGTTGCGCTGACCGGGGTGCATCTCGCGCGCGAGCTGCAGGGTGTCGAACACCGTGCAGTAGTCGGCGGTCCGCCCCCAGGCCGCGCCCAGCAGACTGAGTTCCATGTCGATGAAGCCGACATCGAAGCTCGCGTTGTGGATCACGAGTTCGGCGCCGCGGATGAACTCCAGGAACTCCATCGCGATCTCGGCGAAGGGCGGCCTGTCGGCGAGGTCTTCCAGCGTGATGCCGTGCACCGCGACCGCGCCGGCGTCCATCTCGCGCTGGGGATTGATGAACTGCTGGTAGCGTCGTTCGGTGATACGCCGGTTGACGATCTCGACGCAGCCGATCTCGATGATGCGATGGCCCTGCGAGGCCTCGAGGCCGGTGGTTTCCGTATCCAGGACTATCTGGCGCATGCTGTTCTCCCGGGGGCGCGGCGCGTCAGGCCTTGCCCAGCAGTTGATCGATGGCGGCGTTGGCCAGGCTGTCGGCCAGTTCGTTCTCGACGTGGCCGGCGTGGCCCTTCACCCAGAACCAGCGCACCTCGTGCCCGGCGCAGGCGCTGTCCAGCGCCTGCCACAGGTCGACGTTCTTCACCGGCGCCTTGCTGGCGGTCTTCCAGCCGCGGCGTTTCCAGCCGGGCAGCCATTCGGTGATGCCGTTCTTCACGTATTGTGAATCGGTGTGGAGATGGACGCGACTCGGCCGCGTGAGCGCGCGCAGCGCCTCGATCGCGGCGGTCAGTTCCATGCGGTTGTTGGTGGTGGCGGGCGCCGCGCCCATCAGCTGCTTCTCGCGCCCGCGGTAGCGCAACAGCGCGCCCCAGCCGCCCGGCCCGGGGTTACCGCGGCACGCGCCGTCGGTGTAGATCTCGACCACGTCCTCAGTCACAGTCGCGACGCTCCGCGCGCCAGTCGTGCCCCAAGGCGCGCGTCGAAGGTTCGACGACGCCGCTCGCCACCAGTCGGCGGCGCTGACGCCAGCTCGCCTTCAGCGGGGTCAGGCCTTCCACGCGCTTGCGCGCGACGATGATGTAGACGCTCCCGAGTCCCGGCCACGCGTAGGCGCCAAGCCGCTCCATGAACTCGAGCCGCGTGTTGACGCGCGGGCTGCGCAGCGGCGGCCGGTAGGCGCCGCGCGTGACGTGCAGCACGTCGAAGCCGAGCAGCTTGAGCCAGTCCTTGATGCGTGCGACCGAGAGGAAGTGGCCGTGCCAGGGCGCGCGTCCCTGCCAGCGCGTCAACAGCGAGCGCAGCCCGAACAGGCTCCACGGATTGAAGCCCAGGATCACGAGGTGACCTTCGCCGATCAGCACGCGCTCCGCTTCACGCAGTACGCGGTGCGCGTCCAGCGTGAATTCGAGCACGTGGGGCACCACCAGCACGTCGATGGAATTGGGCGCGAGCGGCAGGGCATCCTCGATGCAATGCAGGTGCGCGGCGGGGTTCAGGCGATGCCCCAGATCGACCCGCACCTGGTGGCTCACGCGGCTCGACGCGGTGAGTCCCTCGCCGTGGTGACAACCGAGTTCGACCAGGTGGTAGCCGAACAGATCCGGCAGGTAGCGCCCCATCAGCTCGCGCTCCACGGCCGCCACGAGGCTGCCGGGCGGCGCCGCGAACCAGCTCAGAAGGTCGGCCGCGAGACGCGCGTCACCGAAACCTTCGCTGGAATTTAATTTCAACGTAGACAAAGACTTGAAGCGCCAATAACGAAACGGCGGCAGGCGCCGCAACGGTTCGCAGCTTGGCACGGGGCCGCCCGCCGACGCAACGCCAAGGGTTGACCGAGGTCCCGAGGTCTACCTACAGTACCTCCCATGTTGGGGGGTAACCACATCCGGACAGGGGCTTTGTTCGCCCTGTTGAGCGCCGCGCTGGCAGCCTGCAGTGTCCCCGTGCCGTTCGTGCATCGGCCGGTCACGAGCACGCCGCAGCCGACGCTCGAGCCCGCGCCGGTGGTGGACGCGTCGACGCCCGAACCGCCCCGCCCGGTGGTCCAGCCCACCCAGCGCGAAGAAGGACCGGACCTGTGGCGACGCGTAAGTGAACAACTCGCGCTCCATCTCGATCCCCAGCACGCTCCAACCAATCCCCTCGCGCAACTGCAATTCGGCAAGAGCTTCATCGAACGGGCCACGGCCCAGTCCGAACCCTTCCTGTTCTACGTGCTCGGCGAACTCGACAAGCGCGAGCTGCCCTACGAACTCGCGCTCGTGCCGCTGGTCGAGAGCAGCTACAACCCGAGCGCCGGCGCCACCCAGGGTCCCGCCGGGCTGTGGCAGCTGATCCCGAGCACCGGCCAGCGCTTCGGGCTGGCGCAGACGCGCTGGTACGACGGCCGTCGCGATGTCGTCGCGAGCACCGAGGCGGCACTCGATTACTTCGAGCAGCTGCGCGATCGCTTCGAGGGCGACTGGCTGCTCGCGCTCGCCGCCTACAACTGCGGCGAGCGCACCGTGATGGACGCCATCGCGCGCAACCGCCACCGCGGCCGCCGCGTCGATTACTGGTCGCTGTCGCTGCCGGGCCACACCCGCCGGTACGTCAATCGCCTGCTGGCGGTGTCGGCGGTGCTGGCCAATCCGCGCGCCCATGGCGTGCAGCCGGCGAGCATTCCCGACCGTCCCTATTTCGACGTGGTGGACGTCGGCCGCAACCTGCCGCTCACCCGCATCGCCGCCGCGAGCGGCCTGGGTCCGGAGCGCTTCCGCGCGCTCAACCCGGCCTTCGCGCAACAGGTCACGGTGGACGGCGCGACGCGCGTGCTGGTCGCCCACGGCCATGCGGAGGACGTGACCCTGGCCCTTGCCTCCATCGGCGACGAGGTGCGCCGCCTGCCCGTGGCGAGCGTGGCCGCCGCGCCGGCCGCGAACGACGACGCGCCGCGCCGAGAACACGTGGTCCGCGCGGGCGAATCGCTGTCCCTGATCGCCGCCCGCCGCGGCGTGACGGTCAAGGCGCTGCGCGCGGCCAATCACCTCGGCTCCACGCAGCTGCGCATCGGACAGGTGCTGCGCCTGCCGCCGCGCGACGGCGAGACCTCGCTCGCCAGCGCCCCCAGCGTGGTCAAGCGCAGCGGCGCGTCGCGCGCCGCCCAGCACGTGGTGCGGGGTGGCGACAACCTGTGGGACATCGCGCGGCGTCACCACTTGAGTCCCGAGGCGCTGGCCGAAGCCAACGGTCTGACGCCGCGCAGCGTGCTCAAGCTAGGCCAGAAACTGCGCCTCCCGCCGCGTGACCGCGACGAGTCGAACTCGGACGCGGGCGCCGGCAAGGTCGCGTTGTCCGACGACGAGGTGCAGTACCAGGTGCGCCAGGGAGATTCGCTGTGGACCATCTCGCGGCGCTTCAAGGTGTCGGTGGACGCGCTCAAGAAGTGGAATCGCCTGCCCGCCGGCACGCCGGCGCTGCAACCCGGCCAACGCCTGGTGGTGAACGGCGAGACCTGACCCGTCGTCGGCGCGGCGCACGAGCCGGCGGCCGCGCCTGACCTCCGCCCGTCATGCTCCATCCCCGCGCCACCCGTCTGCCCGTCGCACTGCTGCGCGGCCTCGTCGCGCCGCTGGTCAGGGTGCTGTTCCGCGTGCGCGTGCGCGGCCTGGAGCATCTCGCCGCCGCCGGCCCGCGGCGCCTGCTGATCGCCAACCACGTCTCGCTCATCGACGGCCTGCTGCTCTACCTGTGCCTGCCGCAGGAGCCGGCGTTTGCCGTGCATCCCGCCACCACCCGTCACTGGTACGCGCGGGCCGCGCTGCGCTGCGTCGACTGGCACGAGATGGACACCGGCAATCCGGGCGCCATCAAGGCCCTCACCCACCTCGTGCGCGACGGTCGCCCGGTGGTGATCTTTCCCGAGGGCCGTCCGACCCGCACCGGCGCGCTGATGAAGGTCTACGACGGCCCGGCGGTGATCGCCGATCATGCCGAAGCCGACCTGGTCCCCGTCGCCATCGATGGTCCGCAGCATTCCTGGTTCGGTGCCACCGACGGGCTGCTGCGCCGCGCCTGGCTGCCGCAGACCACGATCACCGTGCTGCCGCCGCGTCCCCTTACGCTGCCGCCGGAAGTACGCGGCGCTGCGCGGCGCGCGGCCGGCGCCGAGGCGCTGCTCGCGGTGATGCACGAGATCTCGTTCCACGCCGCCTATCGCGAGGAGACGCTGTTCGCCGCGGTGATCCGCGCGGCGCGCCGGCACGGCATGGGGCAGCTCGCGCTCGAAGACGCCGGCGGCGCGCGTCTCGGCTATCGCGATCTGCTGACACGTGCCTTCGTGCTCGGCGGCGTGGTCGACGGCCTGCTCGGGCCGCGCCAGCGGGTCGGCATCCTGTTGCCGAGCACCGCCGCGGCGGTGGTCACGCTGCTCGCCTGCGCGGCCCGCGGACGCGAGGCGGCGATGCTCAACTTCACCGCCGGCGCCCATGGCCTGGTGACCGCCATCGAGACCGGCGAAGTGCGCGTGGTGCTCACATCGCGCGCCTTCGTCGAAGCCGCCAACCTCGCCGACGATCTCGCCGCCATCGGCGACCGCGCGCGGATCATCTACCTGGAGGACCTGCGCGATCAGATCGGCCTGCTGCCCAAGCTGAAGGCGGCGCTGTGCGCGCGTGTACCCGGTCTCGCCCATCGCTGGCTGGGACGCGGCGCGGGCCCGGACAGCGCGGCGGTGGTGCTGTTCACCTCGGGCTCCGAGGGCATCCCCAAGGGCGTCGTGCTCTCCCACGGGAACCTGCTGGCGAACTTCGCCCAGGTGCAGACCCTCATCGACCTCACGCGCGACGACCGCGTGCTGAACGTGCTGCCGGTGTTCCACGCCTTCGGCCTGCTGGGCGGCGTGCTGCTGCCGCTCTTGAAGGGCTGTCCGAGCTTCCAGTACCCGAGCCCGCTGCACTATCGCCAGATCCCCGAGCTCTGCTACTCGCTCGGCGTGACCTGCCTGTTCGGCACCAACACCTTCCTGCGCGCCTACGCGAACAACGCCCACGAGTACGACATGTACCGCATGCGCTTCGTGATCGCCGGCGCCGAGAAGCTGACCGACGACACGCGCGCGCTGTGGTCCGAGCGCTTCGGCATTCGCATCTTCGAGGGCTACGGCGCGACCGAGGCCAGCCCGGTGCTGGCGGTCAACCATCCGCTCGCCGCGCGCCGCGGCACGGTGGGCCGGCTGCTGGCGGCGATGGAGTACTACCTCGAGCCGGTGGACGGCATCGCCGAGGGCGGAGAACTGGTGGTGCGCGGACCGAACGTCATGCAGGGCTACCTGTTCCACGGCAGCGACGGCGCCATCATCCGGCCCTGGACCCAGCGCGGTGGCCCGGGCTGGTATGCGACCGGCGACATCGTGGCTCTTGATGACGGCGGCTACGTGAGCATCAAGGGGCGCGCCAAGCGCTTCGCCAAGGTCGGCGGCGAGATGGTCTCGCTCGCCATCGTCGAGGAGCTGGCCGCGCAGCTGTGGCCCGACGGCCACCACGCGGCGCTGGCCGTACCCGACCCGCGCAAGGGCGAGCACATCGTGCTCTACACCGACGTCGCGGCGGTCAACCGCGCGGACCTGGTGGCGGCGGCACGCGCCGGCGCCCACAGCGAACTCGTCCTGCCGCGCCACATCGTGCACCGCGACAGCATCCCCCTGCTCGGCTCCGGCAAGATCAACTACCCGGCGCTGCGCGAACTGCACATGGCGCAGACCTGACGCCTGCGCGTCATCAGCGTGCAAAACACGGCACTACCCCTGTAGGTCGGACTTCAGTCCGACATTCGAGTCGAGCCCGCGACTGTTGGTCTGGAACGAATGTCGGACTGAAGTCCGACCTACAGAACCGAATGGCGGATTGAAATCCGCCATTCATTCCAGGGCCTGGACGGAAGGCGTTTCCGTCCAGGCCTCGCCCTAATGCGACTGGATCGAATTGCCGTTGATGGTCGCGTCGTAGTCCATGAACTTGATGTCGTAGGTGCCGCGCTTCAGCTTCTTCGCCACCTGCTCGTCGTTCACGAACTGCGCGATGTAGCGCAGGAGATCCTTGTCCTTCTTGCCGAACTCCTTGCGATGCTGCTCGAACACCTTGGACAGCTTGGCGGCCTGCAGGGCGTCCGAGTAACGATTGCGCCGCTTGTCGTTGACGAAGTCCCGCGCGGCCTCGTCTAGCTGCTGATCGACCTGCTCACCGACATAGGCGCTGGCGCGCAGCTTGGGCGCCGACGAGGTGGCGGGGACGATGGCGAAGTACACGCGCGGGTCTTCGAACTCGGCGAGGATGTCTTCCTCGATGGTCTTGAGATCGTAGCCCTTGCCGCCCACCTCGAGATTGCGCCCGAAGAAGCGCATGCGATCCATCGGGCCGTTGGGCGACATGCCGTCGATGACGTTCTGGATCACGAGCGCGTTGTAGACGTTGATCCAGAACGCGAGGCGCTCCTTGTCGTCGGTCAGCGAACCGAGATCGAACGTGGTCAACGAATCGATGTACTTGGCGAAGCGCGCGTTGCGCGCAATCGCGGGATAGTCGACATAGCCATCCTTGACGTGCTCCGCGAGCACGCTGCCGAGCAGGGAGTCCAGTGTCTTGGCGTCGCTCGCGGCGAGCGGCAGGCTCGCGCCCAGGATTGCGGACAGTACGAAGGCGCGGACGAGAACGGCGAGTGAAGGGAGCAATGGCTTCACGGCGATTACCTGTATGATGGCGAACGTGGGCCTGGAATCCCGCGGCGATGTGCCGCGCCGACGATGCGGGCCGGGTGCCGGGCACGGGCGGGGCGTCGTCGGGCCGGCAGTGTACACGACTCGCGCGGGCCGGCTTCACCGCGGCCCGGGCCGCCATGCGCGCACACGCAAGCTGAGTCCGAGCAGTGATCGAAACCCGTAACCGCGCGTCGCGCCGGCCCGTTTCGGACCTCCCATGACGCGTCGTCGACTGCTGCTGATCTTCATCGCCCTCGCGTTGCTCGCGGCGCTGGTCCTCGACCCGGCGCGCTACCTCGAACTCGACGCGCTGAAGGCGCGCCAGGCCGAACTCCAGGGCCTGGTCGACGCGCATCGTGGTCCCGCCCTGCTGTGGGCCTTCCTGATCTACGTCGGCGTGACCGCACTGTCCATTCCAGGCGCGTCGGTGATGACGCTGGCCTGCGGCGCGCTGTTCGGCCTGGCCTGGGGCACGGTGCTGGTGTCCTTCGCCAGCACGCTCGGCGCGACCCTGGCCTTCCTCACCGCCCGCTACCTGCTGCACGGCGCGGTGCAGAGCCGCTACGGCCATCGCCTCGAGGCTATCGATCGCGGCGTGCGCCGCGACGGTCCGAGCTACCTGCTGATGCTGCGCCTGCTGCCGGTGGCGCCCTTCGTGCTGGTCAACCTGCTGATGGCGCTGACCTCGATTCGGCTGCGCGACTTCGTACTGTTCAGCCAGCTCGGGATGCTGCCGGCGACCGTGGTGTACGTGAACGCCGGCACGCAACTGGCCGGCATCGAGCGCCTGTCCGACGTGGCGTCGCCGGGCCTCGTCGCATCCCTCGCCCTGCTCGCCATGCTGCCCTTCGTTGCCAAGGCGGTGGTCGGCCTGCGACGCCGCCAGCGTTTCCTCGCCGAACACCCCCCGCCGGCGCAGGTCGATCGCAACGTCATCGTGATCGGGGCGGGTTCGGCTGGCCTGGTGGCCGCCTACATCGCCGCGGCGGTTCGCGCCAAGGTCACGCTGATCGAGCGCGACGCGATGGGCGGCGACTGCCTGAACACCGGCTGCGTGCCGTCCAAGGCGTTGCTGCGCGCGGCGAAGCACGTACACCAGGCACGGCACGGCGCGGCCTTCGGCCTGGCGAACAGCGAGGCGCCAGTCGACTTTCCCGCGGTGATGGCGCATGTCGCGCGCAGCATCGAGACCCTCAGGCCCCACGATTCGGTGGAGCGCTACACGGAACTCGGCGTCGAGTGCGTCAGCGGCGACGCGCGCCTGCTGTCGCCGTGGACGGTGGCGGTGAATGGTCGCGAGCTGTCGGCGCGCGCGATCATCCTCGCGACCGGCGCCGAGCCCGCGTTGCCCGATCTGCCCGGCCTCGCCGAGGCGCCCTACCTGACCTCGGACACCCTGTGGGCGCTGCGCGAGCTGCCGCGCCGCCTGCTGGTGCTGGGCGGTGGTCCCATCGGCTGCGAGATGGCGCAGGCCTTCGCGCGTTTCGGCAGCGAGGTGACAGTGGTGGAGATGGCGCCGCGCCTGCTGCCGCGCGAGGACGAGGACGTCGGCGCGTTCGTGCACCAGGTGTTCACCGCCGAGGGCATCAAGATCGAGACCTCGGCGCGCGCGCTGGCCTTCGAGCGCGACGCCGACGGCCATCGCCTGCGATGCGAACGCGTGCCGCAGACCCAGACCCGCGGGCGACGCGCGCCGAGCGAGACCTTCAGCCTCGAATTCGATCGCGTGCTCGTCGCGCTCGGCCGCCGGCCGCGCACCGCGGGTCTCGGGCTGGAAGCACTCGGCATCTCGCTCGCCGCCAATGGCACGCTGGAACTGAACGACCACCTGCAGAGCAGCGTGCCGAGCGTGTTCGCCTGCGGCGACCTCGCCGGTCCCTACCAGTTCACCCACGCGGCGTCGCACCAGGCGTGGTACGCGACGGTCAACGCGCTGTTCGGCGACTTCAAACGCTTTGCGGTCGACTACCGCGTGATGCCCTGGTGCACGTTCACCGATCCGGAAGTGGCGCGCGTCGGCCTGAACGAACAGGAGGCCCGCGCGCGCCGCCTGCCCTTCGAAGTCACACGCTACGATCTGGCGGGACTCGATCGCGCGATCACCGACGGTTGCGCGCACGGCTTCGTCAAGGTGCTGACGCCGCCCGGCAGCGATCGCATCCTCGGCGCCACCATCGTCGGCGAGCACGCGGGCGATCTGCTGGCCGAATTCGCACTGGCCATGAAGCACAATCTCGGGCTCGGCAAGATCCTCGCGACGCCCCACGTCTACCCGACCCTGGCCGAGGCCAACCGTCACGCGGCCGGCGCCTGGCGCCGCGCCCACGCCTCGCCGCGCGTGCTCGAGTGGCTGGCGCGCTTCCATCGCTGGCGTCGCGGCTGACGGTCGTCGCCCGGTACCGAGGCCGCGTGCATCCGGTTATCATCGAGCGCACTCACCTACCGATCGCGCCCATGGACCAGATCGCCCGCCACATTCGCGACGTGCCGGACTTCCCCAAGCCCGGCATCCTGTTCAAGGACATCACGCCGCTGCTGCGCGACGTCGGCGCGCTGCGCCTCGCCGTGCAGGGCCTCGCGCAACCGTTTCGCGAGGCCGGCGTCACCGCAGTGCTCGGCATGGAAGCCCGCGGCTTCGTGTTCGGCGCGCTGGTCGCGGCGGAGCTCGCCGCCGGCTTCGTGCCGCTGCGCAAGCCGGGCAAGCTGCCCGCCGCCACCACCTCGGTGAGTTACGACCTCGAGTACGGCAGTGCCGAGCTGCACATGCATGCCGACGCCATCGGCGCGGGGGACACGGTGCTGCTGGTCGACGATCTCATCGCCACCGGCGGCACCGCCGCCGCGAGCCTCGAACTCGCGCGGCGCTCGGGCGCGAAGGTCGCCGGCGCGGCCTTCGTCGTCGAACTCGATTTCCTGCACGGACGCGCGGCGCTCGGCGATTGCATGGTGCACTCGCTGCTCCACTACTGACGTCCACGTCCGCCACCCGACCACGGGACGCGCCATGTGCCTGCTGCTCATCGCCCATCGCGCCGTGCCCGGCTATCGCCTGGTGGTGGCGGCCAATCGCGACGAATTCCATGGCCGCCCGACCGCGCCGGCCGACGCGTGGGAAGATCATCCGCACATCGTCGGCGGCCGCGACCTCGAAGGTGGCGGCACCTGGCTCGCGCTCCATCGTGACGGCCGCTTCGCGACCGTGACCAATGTGCGCGCCGGCCACGCGGTACGCCGCGGCCCCCGCTCGCGCGGCCTCATCGTCACCGACTTCCTGCTCGGCGCGGGCGCCGCGCCGGACTACGCGGCCGAACTCGCGCCGGTGGCACGTGACTACGACGGCTTCAACCTGTTGGCCTGGGACGGCGACGCGCTCAGCTGGGTGTCGAACCAGGGCAATGGACCGCGCACGCTCGCGCGCGGCGTCTACACGCTCAGCAACGCGTTGCTCGACACGCCCTGGCCGAAGACCGAGCGATTGCGCCGCGCGTTCGACCGGGTGATGCGGGACGTGCCGGCCGATCCCGTGCCGTCACTGCTCGCGATCCTGCGCGACAATGCACCGGCCGACGACGACGAACTGCCCGACACCGGCATCGGCCAGGCGCGCGAGCGCTGGCTGTCGTCGATCTTCATCGAGGGTGAGACCTATGGCACGCGCTGCTCGACGGTGCTGACCGTCGCCGACGACGGCCGCGTGCGCTTCCACGAGCGACGCTACGACGCGCGCGCGCAGGTGCAGGGCGACAGTCGCCACGACCTCACCTTCGCCACCGGGACGGCCGCCGCATGAGGAGCCTGCCGCGGAGCGTGCAAGCAGAGGCCGCCGCGCGCGACCTGGCGGCGCGCTACTGGGCGGTGCGTGCGCGCAGTCGCGCGCTGATCGCGCCACTGTCGGCCGAGGACGCCTGCGTGCAGGCGATGCCGGACACCAGCCCGGCCAAGTGGCACCTGGCGCACGTGACGTGGTTCTTCGAGACCTTCGTGTTGGAGACGCGAGAACAGCCGTTCCGCGCCTTTCATCCCGCGTTTCGCGAACTGTTCAATTCCTACTACAACGGCGTAGGCCGACAGTTTCCGCGCGCCGAGCGTGGCCTGCTGACGCGCCCCTCGCTCGCCGAGGTGCTGGACTATCGCGCCGATGTCGACGCGCGCATGGCGCCGCTGCTGGCGAACGCCGACAGCGCGCTCGCGGCGACCATCGAGCTCGGCCTGCACCACGAACAGCAGCACCAGGAACTGCTGCTGATGGACATCAAGTACCTGCTCGCGCAGAACCCGCTGGCGCCGGCCTACCGCGGCGCTGCGGTCCGCACGGCGAGCGTCGCGACACCGCTCGCCTTCGTGCCGCGCGCCGGCGGCCTGGTCGAGGTCGGACACGACGCCGCGGGCTTTCATTTCGACAACGAGACGCCGCGCCACCAGGCGCTGCTGCAGCCGCACGCCATCGCCTCGCGTCTCGTCAGCAACGGCGAGTACCTGGATTTCATCCGCGACGGCGGCTACGACAAGGCCGCGCTATGGCTGGCAGACGGCTGGAGCGCGGTGCGCGCGGGCGGCTGGCGCGCACCGCTCTACTGGCGGGAGATCGACGGCGCCTGGTTCGAATTCACACTGCACGGTCTCGCGCCGCTGGAACTCGCCGCGCCCGTGTGTCACGTGAGTCACTACGAGGCCGACGCCTACGCGCAATGGGCCGGCGCGCGCCTGCCGACCGAGTTCGAATGGGAAGCGGCGGCCGAGAACGCGCCGGTGCGCGAGGCGCAGGACGAGGACGCGCAGCTCCATCCGCGCGCCACGGCCGAGGACGCGCCGCTCCGCGACCTGTTCGGCGCGGTGTGGCAATGGACCCGCTCGGCCTACCTGCCCTACCCCGGCTTTCGTGCCCCACCCGGCGCGGTCGGCGAATACAACGGCAAGTTCATGAGCAACCAGATGACGCTGCGCGGCAGCTGCTGCGCCACGCCACCCGGCCACGCGCGCGCCACCTACCGCAATTTCTTCTACGCGCAGCAGCGCTGGCCCTTCACCGGCATTCGCCTGGCGCGGGACGCGTGAGACGCTTGTAGGTCGGGCTTCAGCCCGACATTACGTTCCAGGCTTTCATCGAAGCACCGACCAATATGTCGGACTGAAGTCCGACCTACACGCCGCCTCGCCACGCGCGCTCGGCGTCGTCCCAGGCGCCGAGCGCCTGCAGATCCGGCACCCAGGCAAGTCCGCTCTTGCCGTCGGAGGAACGCGCTTCCGGTGTTACCACCATGTCCAGCAGCGCCGGCAGATTGGCAAGCGCGCGGTCGATGGCCGGGCCTAACTGCTCGACGGTCTCCACCCGCTCGCCGTGCATGCCGAAGGCGCGCGCCAACGCGGCGTGATCGGCGAACTGCAGCCGCGTGCCGACCACCTTGCCGTGGGTGTCGGTCTGATCATGCACTTCGATCTGCCAGGCGCCGTTGTTGGCCACCACGATCAGCACGGGCGCCTTGTGCCGCACGGCGGTGTCGATCTCCATGGCGTTGAATCCGAAAGCGCCGTCGCCGGTCGCGACCACCACCTGGCGTCCCGGGCAGGCGAGCGCCGCGGCCACGCCGAAGGGCGTACCGACGCCGATGCAGCCGAGCGAACCCGGATCGAGATAGGTCTCGCTGCTCAAGCCGACGCGCGCGAAACTCAGGAAGTCACCGCCGTCGGCGATCACCACCGCGTCCGGGCGCAGACGCGACTGCAGTTCGGCGAGCACGCGATTGGGATGCAGGCGGCCGTCGCTGCCGGTGGCATGGGCGAGCATCGTCTGCCTGAGCCGTGCGGCGCGCTCTTCGTGCTGCCTGCGCAGGTCGGCGGCCCAGGCGCGATCGACCGCGGGCTCGCGATCGCCGGCCGCCGCGAGCAGGGCATCCAGCGTCGCGCCCACGTCCGCGAACAGTTCCACTTCGCCGCGGCGGTTGTCGCGCACATCGCCGGGCGCATCGCCGACGCGCACGAACTTCGCGCCGCCGAACACCGCGGGCGAACCGTAGGCGAGCTGGAAGTCGAGACGGCGACCGAGCGTCAGCACGACGTCGGCGGCGCCCATCACGCTGCCGCGCATGGCCGCGACCACCGACGGATGTTCTTCCGCTACCAGCCCCTTGCTCTCACCGGTATCGAGATAGACGGCACCCAGGCGCTCGAGGAAGCGGCTCAACACCGGTCCCGCGCCCTTCGCGCCGCGACCGCTGATGACCAGCGGTCGGCGCGCGTGCCACAGCAGTTCGACCGCCTCGGCGACACGCGCCTGCGAGGGTGGCAGCGGCGCGCGCGGCCTGGGCCGGAAGTGCTCGTCGAGTTGCACCGCGCGCGGCACCTCGGCGCGCAGCGTGTCGGTGGGAAAATCGAGATACACCGGCCCGGGATCGCCGCCCTCGCCGAAGGCGCGCGACACCGCCTCGTCCAGTTCCTGCAGCACCAGCGCCGGCTCGCGCACGCTGCGGGCGTAGCGCGTGATGGAACGCACCAGATCGGTATGCACCATGTCCTGCAGCGCGCCGCGATTCTCCTGCGGCCGCGGCGGCAGGCCGGACAGCACCAGCACCGGAACGCGCGCCACGTGCGCGTTGGCGATGCCGGTCATGGCGTTGGTGACGCCCGGTCCGGCCGTCACCAGCGCGACGCCGAGCTGGCCGGTGAGTTCGGCGTGCGCGTGGGCCATGTAGACCGCCGCGCGCTCGTCACGCACGTCGACGATGGCGATGCCTTCGGCGTCGACCCGCATCCAGATGGGCATGATGTGCCCGCCGCTGAGCGCGAAGACGCGTTCCACGCCGCGTGCCTTGAGAAAACGCGCGATGACGCCGGCGGCGCAGTCGGCGGTGAGCGGAGGCGGAAGCATGGTGTGACTCCTCGAGCGATCGAAAGAGGGACGGGCGCGCGCCTCAACTGCTCAGGCCACCGTTGACCTTCAAGGTCTGGCCGGTGATGAATGCCGCTTCGTCGGAGCACAGGAACACGGCCGCCGCGGCGACGTCCTCGGGCGTGCCGAAGCGCGCGAGCGGCGTGTCGGCGATGACCCGCGCGCGGTACTCGGCGCTCATCTCCTGTTCGGCAAAGGCGGTCGCGATCCAGCCCGGCGCGACTTCGTTGACCCGCACGTGCGGCGCGACGCTGCGCGCGAAGGAACGGGTGAAGCCGGTGACGCCGGCCTTGGTCGCGGCGAACATCTCCGGATGGCGCTCGGCCATCCCGCGCAGCGCGAGATCCCAGGACATGTTGAGGATCGCGCCGCCGGCGGCGCGCAGGCGCGGCGCCACCGCCCAGCAGCACAGCATGGTGCCGCGCAGATCGACGTCGATCAGTCGCGCGAGCTTGGCCACGTCGCTCTGGCGCGCGCCCTCGCCGGTCAGGATGTCGGCGCCGGCGATGTTGGCCCACACGTCCAGTCCACCCAGCCAGTCCTCGCTCGCATCGACCAGCCCCTGCACCGCATCGGCATCGGCGACGTCGGCCTGGAGCGCGCGCGCCGCGCCGCCCGCGGCTTCGATCTCCGCGACCACCTGTGCGGCGCGCTCGGCCGAGCGCGCGTAGTTCACCACCACCCGCGCGCCCTCGCGGGCGAAGGCCAGCGCCACCGCGCGGCCGATGCCGCTGCTCGCGCCGGTCACCACCGCGCGCTTGCCGGCGAGCCGTCCGCGCGCGTTCATGCGCCGGCCAGCGCGGCCTTGACCAGCGCCTGCGCCTCCGCCTGAATGCGCGCCAGGTGCTCGGCGCCGCGAAAGCTCTCCGCGTAGAGCTTGTAGACGTCTTCCGTGCCCGAGGGTCGCGCGGCGAACCAACCTTCGGCGGTAACCACCTTGAGCCCACCGATGGCCGCGCCGTTGCCGGGCGCATGGGTCAGGGTGGCAATGATCGGATCGCCCGCCAGCGTGCTGGCCGTGAGCGCGTCGGGGGTGAGCTTGCCGAGCACCGCCTTCTCGGCCGGCGTGGCCGCGGCGTCGATGCGCGCGTAGACCGGCTCGCCGAGCGCCGCGACCAACTGCCGGTAGCAGGCGTAGGGATTGCGCCCGCTGACGGCGAGGATCTCGGCCGCCAGCAGGTCCATGATCACGCCATCCTTGTCGGTCGACCACACGCCGCCGTCGCGCCGCAGGAACGACGCGCCGGCGCTCTCCTCGCCACCGAAACCGAGTTCACCGGACAAAAGGCCAGGCACGAAATACTTGAAGCCCACCGGCACTTCCACCAGCCGTCGACCGAGGCGCGCGGCCACGCGATCGATGAGGCTGCTGCTGACCAGCGTCTTGCCGACGCCGGCATCGGCGCGCCAGCCGCTGCGCGCGCCGAACAGGTAGTCGATGGCGACCGCGAGATAGTGGTTGGGATTCATCAGGCCGCCGTCCGGCGTGACGATGCCGTGGCGATCGCAGTCGGCGTCGTTGCCGCAGGCGAGGTCGAAGCGATCCTTCATCGCGATCAGCGGCGCCATGGCATGTGGAGACGAACAATCCATGCGGATCTTGCCGTCCCAGTCGAGCGTCATGAAGGCGAAGCGCGGGTCGACCGTCGGGTTGACCACGGTGAGGTCCAGCCCGTAGCGCGCGGCGATGGGTTCCCAGTAGGCGACGGCCGAACCGCCCAGAGGATCGATGCCGAGGCGCACGCCGGCGGCGCGGATCGCGTCGAAGTCGATGACCTCGGCGAGATCGGCCACGTAGTGCGCGATGTAGTCGTGGGCGACCGTGGTGCCGGCGCGGCGCGCCGTATCGAAGCCCAGGCGCTTCACGCCCTCGAGTCCCGCCGCGAGCAGTTCGTTGGCGCGGTTCTCCACCCACTTGGTGATGTCGGTGTCGGCCGGGCCGCCTTCGGGCGGGTTGTACTTGATGCCGCCGTCCTCGGGCGGATTGTGCGACGGCGTGATGACGATGCCGTCGGCGAGGCCGGCGTCGCGCCCGCGGTTGTAGCAGAGGATGGCGTGCGAGATGGCCGGCGTCGGCGTGAAGCCGTCGGCCGCGTCGATCATCGTCACCACGCCGTTGCCGGCCAGCACCTCCAGGCTGTCACGCCACGCGGGCTCGGACAGCGCATGGGTGTCGCGGCCGAGAAACAGCGGGCCGGTGGTGCCCACGCGCGCGCGGTAGTCGCACACCGCCTGCACCACCGCCAGGACGTGAGCGCTGTTGAAGCTCGTCTTGAACGAAGAACCGCGATGACCCGAGGTGCCGAAGGCGACGCGCTGTTCGCGCACCGCGCTGTCCGGCGTCAGCTCGCTGTAGGCCGCAATGAGACGCGGCAGGTCGACGAGATTCTCGGGCGCGGCGGCGAGACCGGCGCGGGCATGGACGGACATGCGTACTCCTTGGCTCAGGCAGACCGCGACGCGGCCGGCGTGCTCACTATCTTGTCATTGCCGCGCCTCCATTGGCAGGACGGCGCGCGCAGTTCGCGCCTAGGCGTCGCGCGCGCGCTGCCGCGCCAGCACCACGGTCAGGACGAACGCCGCGATGTTCAGCGCGGCCGAGCAGTTGAACGCCGCCGCGTAGCTGCCGGTGGTGTCGAACAGCCAGCCCGCGACGAATGGCCCGATGGCGGCCGGCGCGCCGGCGACCGCGAAGATCATGCCGACGATGCTCGCGACGTGCGCGCGGCCGAACAGATCGCCACACAAGGGGGGCAGCAAGGTCACGCCGCCGCCGTAGGAGAAACCGAAGAGGCTCGCGGCGAGCCACAGCACGTAGAGATCCCGCGCGAGCGTGAAGAGCGCGAAGGACAGCGCCTGCAGCGCGAACACCCCAAGCAATGCGGGCACGCGGCCGATGCGATCCGACACCACGCCCGAGCACAGCCGGCCGACGATGCCGCCGATGCCGATGGCGCTGATCGCGGAGGCCGCCGCGACCGTGCCGAGGCCGAGATCCTCGGCATAGGCCGCGGCGTGCACGAAGGGCACGAACACCGGCACCCAGGTCAGGAAATAGATGGCGATCACCAGCCAGAACACGCCGGTGCGACGCACGTCGGCGAGCGTGCGGCCGGCGCCCGCGGCGCTCACCGGCGGCGGCGACGGATCGCCGTCCGGCCACTGCCCGACCGACTCGGGATCGCGCAACATGAAGCGCGACGCGCCGAGCATCAGCAGTGCGCTCGCGACCGAGACCGCGCCCATCGCCCAGCGCCAGCCCCACGCGGCGACCAGCGCCGCGGCCAGCGCCGGCACGACGAGATTGCCGAGGCTGCCGCCGGTCGATGCCACCGCGACCGCGGTGCCGCGCCGGCGCGTGAACCAGCGCGACACCGTGGCGTTGCACGGCACCCAGGCGACGCACATGCCGAGCGGGGCGATCACGCCCAAGGTGAGCGACAGGTGCCAGGGTTCGCGCACCAGCGCCGACAGGCCCCAGCCGAGACCGAGCAGCACGGCGCCGAGCGCGATCACCGGGCGCGGCCCATGGCGATCCGTCGCGCGCCCGCTGAAGGCCGAGAGCACGCTGTAGAAGAACACGTAGATCGAATAGGGCAGCGCGGTGGCGGCGCGGCTCCAGCCCATCTCGAGCGCCATGCCGCGCACGAACACGCCGTAGCTGAACTGCAGGCCGTAGGCGAAGAACAGCACGCTGAAGGCAGCGGCCACCACCCACCAGCCGTCGAAGCGCCGCGGCGCGGCGCTCACGGCGACAACCAGGCCTGCATCACCGTCGGCCACGCGGGACCTGCGGGCGCGAGCGCGCCCTCCACCTGGTTGGCGGCGGTCTGCTGCAGCGCCTCGGCGAACACTTGCGCGCCGTCACCCTTGAGGATCGCCACCGCCAGCTGGTTGGTGTCCTTGTTCCACACCAGGCCCGCCTTCTCGGCGACCTCGGGAATCGGAGTGAAGCGCGACACGACGAAGAACAGCGGGCCCTCCTGCTGGAGTTGATCGGCGGTCTTCAACAGCGTCAGCGCGGTGTCGTAGTGCGGGCCGAGCAGCGCCGTCATGCGCGACTTGATCAGCGGCTGGTCGTAGAGGTGCACGACGTTGGGATCGAACCCGACCATGGGCTTCAGGAGCGCCCACATGAGTTGCGCGGGACTCGGCAGGAGCGAGGCCGGCGTCAGGCAGCCGGACAGCAGGAGGCACAGGGCGGCGACACGCAGCCCGCGAGCGGTGGACATCGTGGTGGCTTCGTTCAAGGAGGAAAGGCGGCATCCGTGGGAATGGGTGGGCGCGCCGGACGGTGCCAGGCAGCGTCCTGGACCCGGCCACAGCGTGCCGGACCGAGCGTGCGCCGCGGCGCGCGCGGATTGTCGTTCAAGGCCCCCGACCCGGCAAGCCGCGTCAGGCGGGCAGCGGCAGTCGTCCCCCCACCAGGAAAGCGGCCCGCTCGAAGCGCAGCACTTCGGCCCCGCCTACCGGCTTGAAGGCGACCGCCGCGACGCCCAGTTCACAGAGCCACTGGCGCGTCGTGCGCGGTCGACGCTCGCTGAACGCCGCCGGCGTGAACAAGCCCACGCAGCCGCCGCCGCGCGGATCGCGCGCCGAGGGGTACTCGAAGGCTTCGACACCGGCTTCGCGCATGGCCGCGCCGAGCGCCTGGGTGGCGCGGTAATCGGAGGGATGACGGATGAGATCGAGGTGGGCGGCGAACGCCGGCCCCTGCAGCGCGACGCCCTTCTGCGTGCGGTAACGCGCGGTGAACAGCGTGTGCTCGGTGCGGATGGTCTCGGCCGGCGCGGGCCCGTCCATCGATTCGCGGAACACCAGGCGGTAGTAGGCGACCTCGGCCAGCGTGGCCTCGACCGAGCGCCCGCCGTAGCACAGCGCCGGCTCATGGCGCTGGCCGAAGCGCGAGCCCCAGGGCAGCGGCGGGTAACGGAAAGGCGTGCGCAGCAGGTAGTGCAGCGGCGCGCTGTCGGATGGCCAGGGCGGCTTGACCGCCTCCAGCAGGTCTTCCAGCAATGCCTGCTCGGCGAGGGTGTCGACGTAGGCCAGGGTCGCGACCTGCGCCTGGCTCTCGACCAGGCGGAACATCTCGCCGGCCAGCGGGCCGATGCGCTCGGCGCCGCGGCAGGCCTGCCAGATCATCAGGCCTTGCCGCGCAGCGCGTCGACCAGCTGCAGGACCGTGACCAGGCCCTGGATGGTCTCGATCTGCTGCGCCGGCACGCCGCCGGAGAGGCGGTTCGGCGCGCGCATGAAGTGCCGCATCCACGCCGCATCGCCCCCGGTCAGGGCCGACAGTGAGCGGGCGACGCGGATCAGGAGCAGCGCCAGCTCGCCGGTCTTCGAGCCCGGATCGAGCGACGCGCTCTGCTTCAGGCGACTGATGGCGGTGCGGTGCACGCCGAGCGCGCGCGCCAGTTCGGCCTGCTTGAGGCCGAGCTGATCGGCCGCGCGCAGCACCGCCTTGGCCAGCACGGCATCCGGCTGGGGTTGGGTCTCGGTATGCGCGGACATCGTCGGCCTGCAAGTAGCAACTGCTACAAAGCATAGTCCAGATGTACGCTTTTGCACAGCCGACGCCGAGCGCGTCGGGCGGCCAACACGTGCGGCATCACCCAGTACGTCGCGCCTGCGAGCGCACTATGTGGGTGCTCTCGCCCTGCCACAGGCCGCAGGGTGGCGGCAGTACAGGCGCCGGCGTGGCCCGGTGACGGCGCGCGGCGCTTGGGTCAATAATCGCCGGACCCGCGCCGCCGGCGCCGATCCCGAGGAGCCTCAGCATGACCCCCGAAGAAGTCGTCAACGCGTTCGTCAAGGCGCTGAACGAGGAAGGCGTAGGCGCCTCGCTGCGCTACATCGCCGAGGACTGCGTCTACCAGAACATGCCCTTCCCGCCGGTCCATGGCCCGGCCGGCGTGCGCGACACGCTCGAAGGCTTCTTCACCGTCACCGGCCCGGTGCGCATCGAGACGCTGAAGCAGGCCGCCGCCGGCGATTACGTGTTCAACGAGCGGCTCGATCATTTCGCGCCGCCGAGCGGCAAGCCCTTCCCGCTGCCGGTGGCCGGGGCCTTCAAGGTGCGCGGTGACCAGATCACCGAGTGGCGCGACTATTTCTGCATGCGCCAGTTCGCCGAGGGCACCGGTCTGGCGATCTGAGCCGGCGCGCGGCAATGGCCGTCTCGGTCAAGGTCTGGGATCTCCCGACCCGCCTGTTCCACTGGTCGCTGGTCGTGCTACTCGGCCTGTCCTGGTGGAGCGGTGAGGAAGGCGGGCTCGCCTTCGACACCCACACGTTCTCCGGCGCCGCGGTGCTCACCCTGGTGCTGTTCCGCGTCGTCTGGGGCTTCATCGGCGGCGAGTACGCGCGCTTCGCGAGTTTCGTGCGCGGCCCGGGGCGCGTGTGGCGCAGCCTGCGCGACCTGCTCTCGCCCGCGCCGCAGCCCGAGGCCGGCCACAATCCGCTCGGCGGCTGGATGATCCTGGCGCTGCTCGTGAGCCTCGCCGTGCAGGTGCTGACCGGACTCTGCGCCAACGACGACATCATGAACGAGGGTCCGTGGGCGGCGCGGGTCGGCGACGACTGGAGCGACACGCTGTCGGCGATCCACGAAGCGAACTTCGCCGTGCTGCTCGCGCTGGTCGCGCTGCACGTGCTGGCGGTGATCTATCACCGTGTGCGCAAGGGCGAGCGCCTGGCGCGCGCCATGGTCACCGGTTACAAGACCCTGCCGGCTGCCCCGCCGCGGCTACGCGAGGCGCCCATCGGTCTCGCGCTGCTGTTGCTCGCGGCCTGTGCTGGTATCGTTACCCTGCTCATCAACCCGTGAAGGAATCGTCATGAAGACACGCCCTGTCCGCCTCGCCCTCGGCCTCACCGCACTGCTGCTGCCGCTGCTCACCCAGGCCGCCGACAAGCCCGAGTACGCGGTCGACTACCGCCAGGGCATCATGAACGGCCTGGCCTGGAACATCGCGCCGCTCGGCAAGATGGTGAAGGGCGACGCGGCGTTCGACGCCAAGCGCTTCGCCTTCCTGGCCGAGCGCGCCGCCGTGCTCGCGCCCATGGCGCTCGAGGCCTTCACCGCCGACACCACCGCGGTGAAGTCGCACGCCAAGCCCGAGATCTACAAGAACCTGGACGACTTCAAGAAGCGCATGCAGGACCTGGAAGCAGGCACGGCGGAGCTCGCCAAGGTCGCGAAGAGCGGTGACGAGGCGAAGATGCGCGTGACCTTCGGCGACACGGTCAAGATCTGCAAAGGTTGCCACGACGAGTACCAGGAAAAGCACTGAGTCGAGTCCGCCCCATGCGCCCATTCTTCTTCCGCGCTCGCGCGGGCCTCGGGCTCGCGCTCGCCTGCCTTGCGCTGCACGCGCAGGCCGCCGACATCGTGCCCTGCACCCATACCTGGGCGGAGCTGTCCCGCGCGGTGCATACCGCGCTGACGCCGGCCTACCAGGACGGCGCCAAGGCCGACCTGGGCGCCCTGACCTCCACCCTGGCGGGGTTCCTGGCCGAGGCCGGCGAGTGCCAGTCGCTGGCCCAGGATCACACCAACGAAGCGCCGACGCGCAAGCAGGACATCGCCGAATGGCGCTCGCTGAACGAATGGCTCTACCGCCTGACGAGCTTCGTGGAACTGAATTCGCGGGGAGACATGCACACCGACTGGAAGCGCGAGTTCGAGACCTTCGTCGAGGTCTACGAGCTGGGCCCGTGACGCGCACATGCGCATCTGGGTCGATGCCGACGCCTGCCCACGGGTCATACGCGACATCGTGATCCGGGCCGCCGAGAAGCGCGCCATCGAGACTGCCTTCGTCGCCAACCAGGGACTCACGCTGCCGCCCTCCCCGTGGGTGCGCGCGGTGCGTGTCCCTGGCGGCTTCGACGAGGCCGATCGCCACATCGCCGAAGCCGTGCAGCCTGGTGACCTGGTCATCACCGCCGACATTCCCCTCGCCTCCGCCGTGATCGCCAAGGGCGGGCTGGCGTTGAATCCGCGCGGCACGCTGTACGACGAGAGCAACATCGGCGAGCGCCTCGCGGTGCGCGACATGCTGGAGGAACTGCGCGACCAGCGCCGCGTGCGCGGTGGACCACCACCGCTCGACCAGAAGGACCGCGCGGCCTTCGCCAACCAGTTCGACCGACTGCTCGCGCGGGCCTCGCGCGGATGAACATCGCCTGGTATGACCTCGTCGGCACCACCGGCGTGGTGATGATCCTGGTGGCCTATTTCCTCGCCCAGACCCAGCGCATCAGCAGCCAGTCGCTCGGCTACTCGGTGATCAACCTGGTCGGTTCAGTGCTGATCGCCATCTCGCTCGTCTTCGACTTCAACCTCGCGTCCTTCATCATCGAGATCGCGTGGATCTCGATCAGCATCTACGGCATCGTGCGGGCGCGACGCGTTGCACACGACGCGAACCGCGGCCTGTAACGCCCCATGCGCGGCCACCGGCGTCGCGCCGTGCATGGCCGATTGAAATCGGTCCTACATCGAAGCCGCCATGTAGGGCGGGTTTCAACCCGCCATGCACGGCCTCCGTTGCGAACGCCATACACGGCCGATTGAAATCGGCCCTACATCGAAGCCACCTGTAGGGCGGGTTTCAACCCGCCATTCGGTTCCAGAGCGTCGAAAGGAATGTGGGACTGAAGTCCGACCTACAGTAGCGACGACACGACGAGATCCGACAACACCTGGTAACGCACGAAGTTGTCCGCTTCGTCCATGAGGCCGGTGGTCAACAGCACCAGGGTCAGGTCGCGGGCCGGGTCGACCCACAAGAGCGTGGTGCCGCGGCCGATGCCGCCGAAGGTCTCGCCCGAGTTCAGCGCGCCGAAGGGACCCGGGGTCGGGCCTTCGCCGCGCAGCCAGAAGCCGAGACCCTGGAACGCCGGGCAGCTCACCCACTGGCGATCTGCAAAGAGCCAGCGATAGACCTCGTTCGGCATGCGGTCGGTGTGATTGCGCCGCGCGAGCTCGAGCATCGCCGGCGAGAGGACACGCTGACCATCGAGTTCACCGCCGCCGCGCAGCATCTCGGCGAAGCGCGCCATGTCGGCCAGGGTGGAGAACGCGCCGCCGCCCGGCACGACCGCGCCGGGCTGGGTCGCGTAGCCGGTGATACGCGCCACGTGGCTGGCGGCCACGGCCGCGGCCCGCGCGTGGCTCGGCGCGAGCAGGTAGTTGGCCGGCGCGAGCGGACAGCGCCGCGCCATGAGATCGGGCCGCGGACCAAAGGCCGTATCGCGCATGCCGAGTGGGTCGAGGACCAGTTCCTGCACGAGGTCCTTGAAGGGCCGACCGCTAGCGCGCTGCATGAACAGCCCCAGCACCGAGTGCGCGACCAGCACCGAGTACGCGACCTGCTCGCCGGGCCGCCCGCTGGCCGGGCGGTCGTAGGTCCAGGCCGCGTACTGTTCGAGATCCGCGATCACC
>JAIEQK010000143.1 GCA_019747795.1 Gammaproteobacteria bacterium
GCGCTGCCGGCCGGCAGCGGCCTCGCGCCCGGACAGCAGCTCACGGTGACGCTCAATCTGCCCGCGCCGGCCGACGCGCGCGCGGTGCCGCGCGCCGCGGTGTCGCGGGTCGCCGAGCAGGCCTACGTGTTCGTGGCGCGCGACACGCGCTTCCTGTGGACGCCGGTCGAAGTGCTCGGCGAGAGCGGCGCGCACAGCGTGATCCGCGGCCCGCTCGAACAGGGCGAGCGCGTGGTGGTGAGCGGCATCGCGGCGCTCAAGGCGCAGCTGGCCGACTGACATGCTGAACCGCCTCGTCGAATTCTGTCTCGCGCAGCGACTGTTGGTGCTGGTGGCGACGCTCGGCCTCGTCGCCGCCGGCGTGTTCGCCTGGCTGCGCCTGCCCATCGACGCCTTTCCCGACATCTCGCCGACCCAGGTGAAGCTGATCCTGAAAGCGCCGGGCATGACACCGGAGGAAGTGGAGTCGCGGGTCATCGCGCCGCTCGAGATGGAACTGCTCGGCTTGCCGCGTCAGTCCATCCTGCGCAGCGCCGCCAAGTACGCCATCGCCGACCTGACCATCGACTTCGAGGAAGGCACCGACATCTACTGGGCGCGCCAGCAGGTCGCGGAGCGCTACGCGAACGTCGCCGGCATTCTGCCCGCGGGGGTGGAAGGCGGGCTCGCGCCGCTCGCCACGCCGCTGTCCGATCTCTTCATGTTCACCATCGAGGGCGGCGAGATCTCGGCGCAGGAACGCCGCGCACTGCTCGACTGGACCATCCGGCCGGCGCTGCGCACGATTCCCGGCGTGGCCGACGTGAACGCGCTCGGCGGCGAGGTACGCACCTTCACGGTGGTGCCGGATCGCGAGGCGCTGGCGCGGGCCGGGGTCAGCTTCCAGGCGCTCGCGGACGCGCTCGCGACCAACAACCGCAACGACGGCGCGGGGCGCCTGGCGGAAGGCGAGGAAGCGCTGATCGTGCGCGTCGAAGGCGCGATCCGCTCGCTGGACGATCTGCGCGCGGTGGTCGTGAAGCACGACGGTGCGATGCCGGTGCGGGTGGCGGACGTGGCCGATGTGCGTACCGAGAGCCTCACCCGCTACGGCGCCGTGACCCGTGACGGCGAGGGCGAAGCCGTCGAGGGCCTGGTGATCGGTCTGCGCGGCGCGGACGCCTCGCGTCTCATCAAGGCGGTGCGCGCGCGCCTTGCCGAACTCGAGCCCAGCCTGCCCAAAGGCGTGCGCCTGGAGGTCTTCTACGATCGCAGCGCGCTCATCGCGCGCGCCATCCACACCGTCGGCCGCGCGCTCCTCGAAGCGAGCGTGCTGGTGGTGTTGCTGCTGCTGGTGTTCCTGGGCGACCTGCGCGCGGCGCTGGTGGTCGCGCTCATGCTGCCGCTCGCCGCGCTCGCGACTTTCATCCAGATGCGCGCCTTCGGTCTGACCGCCAATCTCATGAGCCTCGGCGGGCTCGCCATCGCCATCGGCATGCTGGTCGACGCCGCCGTGGTGGTGGTGGAGAACGCCATGAGCCAGCTCGCCGCGCCCGCGGCCGCGCGCCTGCCGCGGCTGCACATGATCTACCGCGCGACTGCGGAGGTCGCGACGCCGGTGGCCTCCGGCGTGTTCATCATCTGCCTCGTGTTCCTGCCGCTGCTGACCCTGAGCGGCCTGGAGGGCAAGCTGTTCGGCCCGGTGGCGCTGACCATCGTGTTCGCGCTGGCGGGCTCGCTCGTCCTCTCGCTTACCGTCGTGCCGGTGCTGGCCTCCTGGCTGCTGCGCGCGGAGGCGCACCGCGAGCCATGGGCGATGCGCATGCTGAGCCGCGGCTACGCGCCGCTGCTCGACTGGGTGCTGCGTCGGCCCCTCGTGGTGGTGCTGCTGTCCGCCGCGCTGCTCGCCGGCGGCGTCGTCGCCTACACGCAGGTGGGCAAGACCTTCATGCCGACCATGGACGAGGGCGATCTGCTGGTGCAGCTGGAGAAGCTGCCGTCGGTGAATCTCGCGCACTCGGTCGCGACCGATCTCGCGATCGAGCGCGCGCTGCTCGAACGCGTGCCGGAGATCGAGCACATCATCGCGCGCGTCGGCTCGGACGAACTCGGCTTTGATCCGATGAGCCTGAACCAGAGCGACGTGTTCCTGCAGCTGAAGCCCAAGGCCGAATGGCGTCAGCCGGACAAAGCCTGGCTGGCGGAAGAACTCCGGCGCGTGCTGGAAGATTTCCCCGGCGTCGGCTTCGGCTTCACCCAGCCCATCGAGATGCGCGTGTCCGAGATGCTGACCGGCACGCGCGGCGACGTGGCGGTGAAGGTGTTCGGGCCTGATCTCGCCACGCTCGGGCAGCTGACCGTCGCCATCGAGGCGACGCTCCGCGAAGTGCGCGGGAGCGAGGACGTGTTCGCGCTCGCCAACGGTGGCATGCAGTATCTCGCCACGCGCATCGACGCGCTTGCCGCCGGCCGCGCGGGACTCGATGTCGCCACGGTGCAGGACGAACTGCGCGCGCAGGTGGAAGGTCGCCTGCTCGGCGTGGTGATGCAGGACGGCATGCGCGTACCGCTCCTGCTGCGGGGCGCGGCCGAGGTGCGCGACGATCCGGCCAGCTTCGCGCGCGGCGTACTGGTGACGCCGGATGGCCATAGCGTGCCGCTCGCCCAACTCGCTCGCCTCGAGCGGGTGGAAGGACCGGTCAAGGTCGATCGCGAGAACGCTTCGCGCTACGGCGTGGTGCAGGCCAATGTCGCCGGCCGCGACCTGGTCGGCTACGTCGAAGACGCCAAGGCGGCGCTCGCCGCCAAGGTGCCGCTGCCGCCCGGCTATCGCCTGGAGTGGGGCGGCCAGTTCGAGAACCAGCAGCGCGCCGCCGCGCGGCTCGCGCTGGTGGTGCCGGTCGCGCTGGCGTTGATCTTCGTCGTGCTGTTCATGACCTTCGGCTCGCTGCGCCAGTCGCTGCTGGTGCTGGCCAACATTCCCTTCGCGCTGGTCGGCGGCGTGTTCGCGCTGTGGGTCACCGGCGCCTACCTGTCGGTGCCGGCGTCGGTCGGCTTCATCGCGCTGCTCGGCATCGCGGTGCTGAACGGCCTGGTGCTGGTGAGCTACTTCAACCAGCTCGGCGCGGCCGGCCTGCCGCGCGAGCGCGCGGTGGTGGAGGGCGCGCGGCGCCGACTGCGGCCGGTGATGATGACCGCCTGCATCACCGCGCTCGGCCTGGTGCCCATGCTGCTCGCGAGCGGTCCCGGCTCGGAGATCCAGCGGCCGCTCGCGATCGTCGTGATCGGCGGGCTCGTCACCTCCACCGCGCTCACGCTGCTCGTCCTGCCGGTGCTGTTCCGGCGCTTCGGTTGAAAGCGAGGTCCGTCATGTCCGTCTACACCGAACTCGAACGACTGACCCTGGTGTTCCCGCCCGCCGTCGAAGGCGGTCTCCTGGAGTTCCTGCTCGGTCAGGAACCTTCGCTGCCGGGCTTCACCGTGGTCGCCGCCGAAGGCCACGGCGCGGACTTCGCGACCGCCACGCTGCGCGAGCAGGTGCGCGGGCGCGTGGCGCGCCGCATGCTCTTGATGGTCCTGCCGCGCGAGCGCGTCGAGCCGCTCATCGCCGCGCTGCGCGCGGCGCTGCCCCATCCCCACGTGACCTGGTGGGTGGAGCCGGTGCGCGACTTCGGGCGGCTGGCATGAGAAGCGCGCACCACCTGCTCTGGTGCGCGGTGCTGCTCGCCGCGCAGGCCTTGGCCACCCAGGAGACCCCGCCCTTCATCCCGGCACCGGACCTGGCGCTGGCGGCGATCGACGCGCTGCCGCGGGTGCGCGCCGCGCAGGCGCGCGGCAACGAGGCCGCGGCGCGTGGCGAGGCGCTCGCGCGCGGTCCCTACGGCTTCGATCTGACCGTCATGCCGACCGCCCGCCATGAGCGGGGCGGCGCGACCTACGACGAATGGGAGGCGCAGCTCACCCACCAGCTGCGCCTGCCGCGCAAGGTCGAGCTGGACCGCGAACTCGGTGCAGTGGGCGTGGATGCCTCCACACTCGGCGTGGCCGATGCGCGCCACGCCGGCGCGCGCGATCTGCTCGGCCTGTGGTTCGCCTGGCTGCGCGTCGCCGGCGCCGCCGAGCTCGCCATAGCGCAGCGGGACGTGGTGCGTAGCGAGCACGAGGCGGTGATGCGACGGGTCGCGGCCGGTGACGCGGCCGCGCTCGACGCGGATCGCGCCGCCGCCGCGCTGGCCCAGGCCGAAGGCGCGCTCGCCCGCGCCGAGGCAGAGCGGGTGCGCGCCGAGGTCGCGCTGATCGCACGCTTTCCCGACCTGCCGCTGCCGGCGCGACCGCCGGCCGTGCCGAATCCCGCTGCCGCGAGCGAGGACGCCGAGGCGGCCCGCGCCATCGTCGACGACATCGTCGACGCGAACCACGAGATCGGTATCGCCGACGCGCTCGCGCGACGCCAGGGCCTCACGGCGGCGCGCGCCGACGCCGAGCGCTGGCCAGATCCGAGCCTCGGCGTGCGCGTGCTGGAGGAGACCAACGGTGCGGCGCGGGGCGTGGGTCTCGTGATCAACATCCCCTTCGCCGGCGGCGGTGCGCGTGCCACCGCGGTGGCCGAGCAGGATCTCGCGTCGGCCATGGCGGAGGAGGCCGCGGCGGTGCGTGGCCTGGTGCGTGGCGAGGCGCAACAGCTCGCGACCGGCATGCCGCGCCTGTGGCGCGCCTGGCAGGCCGCCGAGCGCGCGCGGCTCGCGGCCGAGGCGGCGCTCGCGCGCATGCAGCGCGCCTGGGAACTGGGCGAGGCCGGTCTCGCCGACTTGGCGCTCGCGCGCCGCACCGCGCAGGACGCGCAGGCACTGGAGTGGCAAGCGCGTCTCGACGTGCACGAGGCCCGCCTGCGCGTCGAGGTCGATTCCCATCGCCTGTGGGCGCGGCACGATGACCATGACCATTGAGAGGGCGCCCTCGCAGGCCGACCGCGCCCTCGTGGGAGAAGTGCAATGAGTCCCTGGAGCTTGGTGTTGATCAGCGCCCTGACCGCGGTCGCGGAGCCACCGCCGGCGGCGCTGCCGGTGACCGCAGTGGACGCGCCCGACGGCGCGCTCCTGCTGCGCCAGGTCGAGGCGCGGGCAGTGGTCGGCGCGGTGGAGGTGTCCGGCCGCGTCTATCGCACGCAACTGGTCCGATCGGTGGTGGGGCGCAGCGTGCAGGTCACGCTCGCGGCGGCCGACGGCCGGGTGCGCGGCACGCAGCGCGTGGCGCTCGGCGCCGCGACCATCGCGCGCAAAGGCCTTGCGCTGGCGCGCTTCGAGGTGCGTCTGCCCATCGCGGCGCTGCAAGGCGATGTGGTCACGGTGTCGGTGCCTGCGGTCGGCGCGCCCCCTGAATGACGCGGCAGCCGCCGCGACCCGCTGTGTTATGGTGCAGACCCGATCCCATCGGTGTGACAGGCACGCGCAAGCGAGGAGCACATGCAGGACTTGACCCCAATCCTGGTCGGCGTCGGCCAGTACGTCGGACGGGACATGAGCCGCCCGGAACTGTTGAAGTCGCCGGTCGACATCGCCGCGCTCGCCGCGCAGCGCGCGCTCGACGATGCCAACGCGGCCAAGCCGCTCGCGGCCGAGATCGACATGCTCGTTGTCATTCGCATGTTCGAGCACTCGGTGGCCGACAAGGCGATGTGGCCCAATCCCTTCGGCTCGACCAACAACGTGCCCTGGTCCATCGCGCGGCGCCTGGCGGCCAGGCCGCGCCAGGCGATCTACGCCGAGGTCGGCGGCCAGTCGCCGCAGCGGCTGGTGAATCGAATGGCGGAGCGCATCCACGCCGGCGAGGTGGGCATGGCGCTGCTGACCGGCGCCGAGGCCATCGCCACCATTCGCGAGGCTTCGCGGCGCGGCTACGAACTCGACTGGAACGAAGAGGCGGAGGGCGAGTTCGAGGATCGCTGGCCCGGCGTGCCGTTCGTCACGCCCTATGAGAATGCTCACGGCATCCAGTGGCCGATACACGTCTACGCGATGTTCGAGCAGGTGCGCCGCCACGCGCGCGGCATGAGCACCGACGCCTGCCGGCACGACATCGCGCACATGTTCGCGCATTTCAGCGCGGTCGCCGCGCACCATCCCTACGCACAGTTCCCGACGGCCCACAACGAGACCTTCCTCGCCACGGTCTCGCCGCAGAACTACCTGCTGTGCGAGCCCTACACCAAGTGGATGGTCGCGCAAGACGCGGTCAACCAGGGCGCGGCGGTGCTCATGACCTCGGTGGCGAAGGCGCGCGAGCTCGGCATTCCGCCATCGCGCTGGGTGTATCTCACCGGCTATGCCGACGTCGACGATCAGACGGTGCTGAAGCGCACCAACCTCGCCGCGTCGCACGCGCAGAATCTCGCCGTGCGCGGTGCGTTGTCGTCAGCGGGGGTTGGCATCGAGGCGGTGAAGTATCTCGACTTCTACAGCTGCTTCCCGATCGCGGTGTCATCCATCGCCGAGCCGCTCGGTCTGCCCATCGACGGTTCACGCCCGCTGACCCTGACCGGCGGTCTGCCGTTCTTCGGCGGCCCGGGCAACAACTACTCCATGCACGGCATCGCGACCGTCATCGAGAAACTCCGTGGCGACGCGGGCGCCCATGGCCTCGTGGTCGCGAATGGCGGCTACCTGTCCAAGCACTCGGCCGCGGTCTACAGCCGCGCCGCGCCCGCGAGCTGGGCGCCGATCTCGTCCAGCGCCGCGCAGGCCGAGGCCAAGGCCGACACCGGTATCGTGGTGGATGAAGAGGCCGCGGGACGCGCGCGCATCGAGACCTTCGCCGCGATAGTCGCCAAGGGTCAGCCGGCGGACGGCTTCGTCATCGCGCGCATGGCGGAGAGCGGCGCGCGCGTCATGGCGCGCGTCAGCAAGGGCGATGGAGAGACGCTGGCCGCGCTGTTCGATGAACACGTAATCGGGCGACCGGTGACCATCGCCCGCGTGGATGGCCAACACCGCTTCACGCTGGCCGCCTGAGATCGGGCGCGCGAACGACGAATCTGGCAGGGGAGAGACAAGTCGATGAAGTACCACAGCATCCAGGAAGCGCGTTCCATGACCGGCACGCGCCTGATCCTCACCGCCGGCGTGCCCGGCCCGTGGGGCGAAGCCGCCAAGGCGGTGTTCCGGCTGCGCCAGGTCGCGTACGCGCCGGTGGCCCAGGAACTCGGCGGCAGCAACGACGAACAGGTCGCCTGGCTCGGCATTCGCAATGCGCCGGTGGCGGTGCATGAGGACGAGCGGCCGCGCAGTGGCTGGGCCGAGATCCTGTTTCTCGCCGAGCGGCTCGGCAGCGGTCCGTCGCTGATCCCCACCGACCCGGCCGAGCGCGCGCTCATGCTCGGGCTTGCCCACGAGATCGCGGGCGAGCAGGGTCTGGGCTGGACGCGGCGGCTGATGATCGTCCACGGTCCACTGCAGGCCGGTCCCGCCTCACCGGCCTACGGTTTCGCCAGGTTCTTCGGCGACAGCTATGGCTATACGGCGGAGGCCGGCGCGGCAGCGGAGCAGCGCTGCATCGACATCCTGACGATGCTGTCGGCGCAACTCGCGCGCCAACAGGCGGCCGGCAAGCGCTACCTGGTGGGCGATGCTCTCAGCGCCGTCGACGTCTACTGGGCGACCTTCGCCAATCTGGTCGCGCCGCTGGACGACGCGCAGTGTCCGATGAGCACGGATTTTCGCGCGATGTACGACAGTTCACCGCCGGCGGTGCGCGCCGCCGCCTCGCCGGCGTTGCTCGCACACCGTGACTTCGTCTGTGCGACCGCGGTGGGTCTGCCCTTCGAGTTCTGATCCGGCGCGCGTGACGGCGCGGCTCAGGCCGCGTCGTCCAGCGCGGCCTTCACGGTGCGGGTGTGCAGCACTTCGCCCGCTTCGCTCACTTCCTCGAGCTTCACGTCTCGGCCCCACAGCAGCGCCGCGTGGCGCAGCACTTCGTCGGTGGTCCCACCCAGCGGGCGGCGATGGTGGCGGGTGTGGCGGAGCGTCAGGCTGCGATCGCCGCGCAGGTCCGCGCGCCACACCTGGATGTCCGGGGTGTAGTGCGTCATGGCGTACTGCTGGGCCAGGCGTCGGCGCACCTCGGCATAGCCTGCGTCGTCGTGGATGGCGGTGACCTCGATCTCGTCGCGGGTGTCGTCGTCCAGGATCGCGAACAGGCGGAACTGGCGAATGAGCTTGGGTGACAGGTACTGGGCGATGAAGCTCTCGTCCTTGAAGTTGCGCATCGCGAAGTCGAGCGTGCCGACCCAGTCGCTGCCCGCGATGTCGGGGAACCAGCGGCGGTCCTCCTCGTCCGGCGCCTCGCAGATGCGCTGGATGTCGCGCATCATCGCGAAGCCGAGCGCGTAGGGATTGATGCCGCGGTAGCGGCGATCCTCGAAACCCGGCTGGAAGGTCACGCTGGTGTGGGACTCGAGGAACTCGAGCATGAAGCCGGGCGTCACGAGGCCCTCGTCGAACAGTCGGTTCAGCAGCGTGTAGTGCCAGAAGGTCGCCCAGCCTTCGTTCATGACCTTGGTCTGGCGCTGCGGAAAGAAGTACTGCGCGACCTTGCGCACGATGCGCACCAGCTCGCGCTGCCAGGTGTCGAGGTGTGGCGCCTGCTTCTCGATGAAGTACAGCAGGTTCTCCTGCGGCTCCGCCGGAAAGCGGGGCGGCGCCTGGCGGCCGTCCTTCTGCTCTTCCTTCGGCAAGGTGCGCCACAGGTCGTTGAAGCGCGCCTGGAACTCGGCCTCACGCGCCTGCTGGCGCTCGCGTTCCGAGGCCGCGGAGCGATGCACCGGGCGGCGACAGGAATCCACGCCGTAGTTCATGAGCGCGTGGCAGGCGTCCAGCACCTGCTCCACCGCGCGCTCGCCGTGCCGGCGCTCGCACTCGGTCACGTAGTCGCGCGCGAACACCATGTAGTCGACGATGTCTTCCGCGTTGGTCCAGGTACGGAACAGGTAGTTGCCCTTGAAGAACGAGTTGTGGCCAAAGGCCGCATGGGCGATCACCAGCGCCTGCATGGTGAGCGTGTTCTCCTCCATCAGGTAGGAGATGCACGGGTTGGAGTTGATCACCATCTCGTAGGCCAGGCCCATCTGGCCCTGCCGGTAATTCTGCTCGGTGGCGATGAAATGCTTGCCGAAGGACCAGTGCGTGTAGTTCACCGGCAGGCCGGTGAAGGCGTAGGCATCCATCATCTGCTCGGAGCTGATGATCTCGAGCTGGTTGGGGTAGGTGTCCAGGCGGCACTCCGCCGCCAGGCGCCCCAGTTCCTGCTCGAAGCGCTCGAGCGTCTCGAAGTCCCAGTCGGATTCCGTGCTGATCGGCGTGCGCGTCATGACGTCGTCTTCCTCATGAGCTGGCGGAACACGGGATAGATCTCGCTGCGTTCGGCAATCTTCTGCATGACGAAGTGGGGATGCGCCGCGCGCAGGGAGTCGTACTCCGCCCAAAGCTGCTGCTCCTGGGCCGCGACTATCTGCACGTAGGCGTAGTACTGCACCGCGGGCAGCACCTTGGCGGTCAGGAGTTCGCGGCAGCGCGCGCTGTCCATCGGCCAGTTGTCGCCGTCGGAGGCCTGCGCGGCGTAGATGTTCCAGTCCTCGCGCGGGTAGCGGCTGGCGATGATCTTGTCCATCAGGTCGAGCGCGCTCGAGACCAGGGTGCCGCCGGTGTCGCGCGATTGGAAGAACTCCTGCTCGTCGACCTCCTGGGCCGTCGTGTGATGGCGGATGAACACCACCTGGATGTGTTCGTAGGTGCAGTGCAGGAAGTGATAGAGCAGCATGAAGAAGCGCTTGGCGATGTCCTTGCGCTGCTCGTCCATGGAGCCCGAGACGTCCATCAGGCAGAACATCACCGCCTGGGTGCAGGGCTTGGGCCGCGTGACGCGGTTGCGATAGCGCAGATCGAACTCGTCGAGGAAGGGCACCGCGCTGATGCGCTTCTCGAGCACTTCGATCTCGGCCCTGATCTGCGCGCGCTCCTCCTCGTCGCGGCTCGCCGCCAGGCGATCCTCGAGTTCGGCCTTCTCGAATCGCAACGGACCGCGCAGCGCCGTGCGGCGCGCGAGCGCGCCGGTCAGGGAGCGCAGGATGTCGAGATTGGTCGGCACGCCGTCATGGGTATGACCCGCGCGTACCGGTTCCTCTTCCATCATCGACTGGATGCGGGTCTTGTGCAGGTTCGGAAGCGCGAGATCCTCGAAGAACAGTTCCATGAACTCGTCGCGCGTCAGGGTGAAGGTGAAGTCGTCCTCACCTTCGCCCTGGTCGCTGGCCTCCGAGCCGCTGCCTTCGCCGCCACCCTCCGGGCGCTTGATGGTGTCGCCCGCGACGAACTCCCGATTGCCCGGATGTACGCCGTGGCGCCAGCCGCCGGACCCGAAGTGGAATTCGGGTTCGGCGATGTCGCGCCGAGGGATCCGCACCTCGCCGCCGCTGACGGTGTCGGTGATGGAGCGCTCGGCGATGCTGTCGGCGATGGCTCGTTTGATCTGCTCCTTGTAGCGCTTGATGAAGCGCTGCCGGTTCTCTGCGCTCTTGTGGCGCCCGTTCTTGCGCCGATCTATGAGCTGCGTGCTGGCCATGGCCGTCCCCTCGCTGGGGCTTCCCTCAGGAAGACTTGCGTACTCTCAAGTACCATTCCGACAGGAGCCGAACCTGCTTCTCGGTATAGCCCTTGGCGATCATGCGGTCGACGAAGTCGCGGTGCTTCTGCTGGTCCTCGTTCGAGGACTTGGCGTTGAAGGAAATCACCGGCAACAACTCTTCCGTGTTCGAGAACATCTTCTGCTCGATGACCTCACGCAGCTTCTGGTAGCTGGTCCAGTGCGGGCTCTGGCCACCGTTGGCGGCGCGTGCGCGCAGCGTGAAGTTGACGATTTCGTTGCGGAAGTCCTTCGGGTTGCTGATCCCCGCCGGCTTCTCGATGCGCTCGAGTTCCGCGTTCAGGCCCGCCCGGTCGACCATCTCGCCGGTATCCGGATCGCGGTACTGCTCGTCCTGGATCCAGTAGTCGGCGTAGGTCACGTAGCGGTCGAAGATGTTCTGGCCGTACTCCGAGTAGGACTCGAGGTAGGCGGTCTGTATCTCCTTGCCGATGTACTCGGCGTAGCGGCGCGCCAGGTAGCCCTTGATGAAGGCGATGTACTTCTCTTCGATTTCGCGCGGGAACTGCTCCTGCACGATCTGCTGCTCGAGCACGTAGAGCAGGTGCACCGGGTTGGCGGCGACCTCGCCGTGATCGAAGTTGAAGACCTTGGACAGCACCTTGTAGGCGAAGCGGGTGGACAGCCCGTTCATGCCTTCGTTGACGCCGGCGAAGTCGCGATACTCCTGGTAGGTCTTGGCCTTGGGATCGGTGTCCTTCAGGTTTTCGCCGTCATAGATGCGAAGCTTGGACTCGAGCGAAGAGTTCTCCGGCTCGACCAGGCGCGACAGCACGGCGAAGCTCGCCATCATCTCGAGCGTGCCGGGCGCGCAGGGCGCGTCGGCGAGCGTGCTGTTGGCGAGCAGCTTCTGGTAGATCTTGACCTCTTCCGATACCCGCAGGCAGTAGGGCACCTTGACGATGTAGATGCGGTCGAGGAAGGCCTCGTTGTTGCGGTTGTTGCGGAAGGCCTGCCACTCGGATTCGTTCGAGTGCGCGAGGATGAGGCCGTCGAACGGGATCGCCGCCAGGCCCTCGGTGCCTTTGAAGTTGCCTTCCTGGGTCGCGGTCAGCAGCGGGTGCAACACCTTGATCGGCGCCTTGAACATTTCCACGAACTCGAGCAGACCCTGGTTCGCGAGACACAGGCCGCCGGAGTAGGAGTAGGCATCGGCGTCGTTCTGCGCGAAGCGTTCGAGCTTGCGGATATCGACCTTGCCGACCAGTGAAGAGATGTCCTGGTTGTTCTCGTCGCCGGGCTCGGTCTTGGCGATGGCTATCTGCTTCAACACCGAAGGTACGATGCGCACCACCGTGAAGCGCGAGATGTCGCCGTCGAATTCGGCGAGACGCTTGATGGCCCACGGCGACATGAGGCCGGTGAGGCGCCGACGCGGAATGCCGTATTCCTTCTCGAGCAGTTCGCCATCCTTGTCGGGATGGAAGAGCCCGAGTGGCGACTCATTGATGGGCGAACCCTTCAGGGCGTAGATCGGAAACGCCTCCATCAGGCTCTTCAGCTTCTCTGCCAGCGAGGACTTGCCGCCGCCCACCGGGCCGAGGAGGTAGAGAATCTGCTTCTTTTCTTCCAGGCCCTGCGCCGCGTGACGGAAGAAGGCGACGATGCGTTCCACCGTCTCTTCCATGCCGTAGAACTCGCGGAAGGCGGGATAGATGCGCAATACCTTGTTGGAGAAGATGCGCGACAGGCGTGGATCCTGCCTCGTATCGATGAGTTCGGGCTCGCCGATGGCGCGCAACATGCGTTCGGCGGGCGTCGCGTAGATCGACGGATCGCGCCGGCACAGTTCGAGGTACTCGAGGAGGGTGAGTTCCTCCTGGACGGTCGCCGCGTAGCGATGGAGGTAGTGGTCGAAAATACTCATGTGCCCGTACTCCTTGCCCGTTTCACGGGCACTCTGGGGGCCGGAAGTCACCGCGCTCTCCTGGCGGCTAGCGTGGTCGTCGACAAGGTTCCAGCAAAGGGCATGCCAAGCACCTCCAATAGTGGTGTTGTCTGGCTTTGGAGCAAGTGGTTGAGAAGCGAATGGCAAGAAGTTGCCGCACTGCAGTCAGATTTCCGACTGCCGCGGCAATTCACTGACGATCGCAAAGAATGGTGAAGATCGAGATGAGGCGATGGGCACCAAGTCGGTGCGGTGCCGAGAGCGAGTGTTGCTAGGCTGCAGCGTCGCAGCCACTCAAGGTCCAGCCCGGAGCAAATTCCAGTCAATTCCGACGCGCCTCGCAACGCCCCTCACCAAGTGTAGGACCCCGCAAGGCGCGCGGATATCCGCAAGCGCCCTTACATGCGCAGGAATTTACGCGACACGGTACTCAGTAAGGGGAGGTAGCCCCATGGCGTCGCGGTAGTTGTTGTGAAAATGATGCAGGGCTGGCTCGTTGCGACCGAACAGGAAGTGCTCGAGCTTGCCGCTCGCCGCCGCGGACTGGGTCTTGGTGCCCATGTAGTAGTCCTCCATCTCCACCGTGCTGACGAACAGTTCCGTCACCGCGGTCACGTCCAAGTCCATGTGCGCGCTGGTGTTCGCGGCGTCGTAGAGGTTGTCGTTGGTGACCGCGTTGACCTGCGCCCCGCTCGGCACGTAGGCCTGCACCTGCGGCACCTTGTAGTGCGAGACGCGCGACAGCGACTGTCCCACCACTTTGCGGTTGGGGTAGATGCGCACCAGCACCGCCATGCTGGTCAGGAACACCAGCTGGGTGTTGGGGAACAGGTAGTAGGCGACGGCGCCGGCGTAGGGCAGGCTCCACTCCGCTTCCGGCGCCTGGCGCATGACGTCGATGTACTTGCTCGCCAGGCACAGCCGGTGGTGTCGGCCATATTCCTTGTAGACCGCGGCATCGCCGTGCAATACCTGCGCAAGCGTCTTGGTGTGCAGCGACGCGAAGTGGTAGACCTCGCCGAAGGTGTCGTTGGCGATCTTCCAGTTGAGCGGCATGTCGAGCACCGACTCGCCTTCGTACACACAGCGATCGAGCTGCCAGCTGGCGAGTTCCTCGGCGAGTTCCGGTCCAAGCAGCGCGTCAAGGTCGATCACGCCGTCGAGCTGGGGATGCACCACCAGGAGCCCGTACTTCTCCACCGAGGGCAGCTCGATGAGGCCGGTGCAGTTCTTGTCCACCTTGCCGAACTGCTCGTTCTGGCGGATGCCGAGCAGGCGGCCGTCGGAAGCGAAGGTCCAGGCGTGGAAAGGGCAGGAGAAGCGGTGCTTCTCACCGCGCGCGTCTTCGGTCAGCTCGGCGCCGCGATGGCGGCAGGCGTTGACGAAGGCGTGGAACTTGCCGTCCTGGTCGCGGGTGGCGAGTATCGGGATCCCCAAGTCCTTGCTGGTGAAATAGCTGCCCGGCTTCGGCAGTTCGCCCGACAGGCCCAGCACCTGGGGATGCTGCTGGAAGAACAGCTTCCATTCGCGCTCCGCGAGCTCCGGATCGGTGTAACTCGAGGTCGGATTCATCACGATCTTGCCGGCATCGACGGTGCGGTTGTTGTCGATGTGGTCCAAGAGCTCCTTCATGATCTCCACTTGCAGTGCGTGCTTCATCGGGCGTGCTCCTTACTATCGGCGGGGGCGTTGGTTGCGGGTCCCGGGTCGGCGGCGGCGTGCGCCGCGATGTGTTTCACCAACTCGGCGTGGAAATCGGTGCTCGCGTCGGCGGCGAGCGCTATATAGATGTCGACCAGTGCATCGCGGCGGAAGCGCGCGAGGTCGATGAGGCCGAAGGCCCAGGCGCGGCAGCTCGTGCGATAGCCGCGCAGCACCGCCTCGCCCAGCCGTTCCGGTGCGATGCGACCTCTGAGCAGCCCGGCGTCGCGGCAGGCCACGAAGCCAGCCGAGGCCATGCGCTCGCCCCAGGCGTAGATCTGCGCGACCTTGTCATGGTGTTCGCCGCTCTGGTTCAGGTATTCGACCGCGAGAAAGGCCGAGCGGTAGTAGTCCTCGTCCTCGGCGAAGAGCCCGGTCGAGGCGGTCACCACCACGGTCGCCTGGGCCAGCGCGTCATCGGCCTCGGCCCCCTGCATGCGGGCATCGATCTCGCCGAGCACGCCTTCGAACAGCGCAACCAGCACCTCTTCCTTGTTGCCGAGCAGGTTGTAGATGGTCGGCACGGTCACTTCGGCGAGGCGCGCGAGTTCGCGCAGATTGAGCGACTCGAACCCGCCGCGGGTGATGAGGCCGCGCGCCTCGGCGAGAATGCGCTCGCGGCGTTTGCGCATGTTGGCGGCGCGCAGGGGTGTGGTCGGCTCGGTCATGGGGGCCGAGTCTGGCACGCGGTTAAAATTTTAACAACGATAAATTAATTCCGCGCTGCAGCAGGCGCATGGCAAGCAGGTCAGGCCTGGCATAGAGTGGCGAGCCACGTTCGCGGAGCCCACCCATGGCCAGCCTGCTCTATGTCGAAGCCTCGCCGCGCAAGCAGCGCAGCGCCTCCATCGAGGTGGCGCAGGCTTTTCTCGGCGCTTGGCGCGAGACCCACCCCGATGGCGCGGTCGATACCATGGACGTGTGGTCGATGCCGCTGCCGGAGTTCGACGGCGCGGCGCTGGAAGCCAAGTACGCCGGCCTCGCCGGCACGCCGCTGACCGCCGTGCAGAGCCGCGCCTGGGCGGCCATCCGTGCGCTCGCGGCCCGCTTCCAACGCGCCGAGCACCTCCTGTTCGCGGTGCCGATGTGGAATTTCTCCATCCCCTACCGGCTCAAGCACCTGATCGACTGCGTGACGCAGAAGGATCTCTTGTTCACCTTCGACGAGCAGGGACTCCAGGGCGCGCTTACCGGCCGCAAGGCCGTGCTCATCTACGCGCGCGGCATCGACTACGGTCCCGACGCCGCCACGCCGGCCGCGACCTGGGACCTGCAGGGTCGCTACCTGGAACTCTGGCTGCGCTTCATCGGCGTGACCGACGTCACCACCATCGAAGTGGAGAAGACCTTCTTCGGGCCGGAGGTCGACGGCCCGGCGCGCGAGGCGGCGAAAGCGCGCGCCGTCGCGCTGGCCCGCACCCTGTAGGTCGGACTTCAGTCCGACATTCCTTCCAGAAGGCGGCAATAAGGAGACAGACCCCGTCCGGGGCCTGTCCCATCAGGGCGAGTTCTCAAATCACCTTCTGCCACACCAGCGTGTGCACCGACTTCTCGCCGTCATTGCCGCGCATCGGCGGCGTGCGCAGGATCAGCAGATCGTCCTTCAGCTCGAAGAAGCGCAGTTGATCGTTGCCCGGCCAGTTGGGCACCGTCGCGCCCAGCACGTGGTGCACAACCGAGCCCTCGGCTTCATTGATCTCGTAGGTGCCGAAGTAGGCCGTGTAGGTCTGGAAGGCCTCACGGTATTCGCGGTCGCTCACTTCGCGCGGATCGCGTGAGCTGAAGGGTTGGCGATCGTTGCCCATCAGCTGTGCCGCCATGTTGCCGGCGGCGTCGTAGTTGATGCGGCCGAGAACCTTGGTGCCGAGGGGAAAGGGAGCGCGGCCGGAGGCCCGCTCCGAGTAGCTCTCCAGCAGCTGCCAAGTGCCGACGAAGCGTGCCGCGACGGATGACTGGGTCATGGTGTATGCGTCTCTTGAAGGGATGGCGCGGCATGCTGCCGGCAATGCCGGGCGCGTGCAATAATCGCCGCGACCCCTGAACGCCCCTCATTCGACGTGGAGTCCGCCATGCATCGTGTCCTCGCGTTCCTGCTCGCGCTCGTCGCGGGCGGCTCGTTCGCCGCGGAACCGACCCAGCCCCCCGCGGACGGCGCTGCCACGACCGAAGCGCCTGGTGTCGCGCCGACCAAGGAAGCTCTCAAGCAGGGCTTCGACGGCGCCATGACCTGTTCCGCGGTGTGCGCGCTGGCCGCGCAGGGCGCGGGCAAGGACACCGCGTGGCTGTGGCGGAACCGCTCTTTCGCCTTTGGCATGCTGGCCGCGCAGTTCTACAGCCAGGCGTCCAACGGCCAGGTGAGTCGCGAGGATCTCGACAGCATGCTGACCGAGTACGCCAACGCGCTGCAGACCATGTCCCCCGAGGCGCGTAAGCCCTTCGACGACGGCTGCGCGCGCAAGTACGCCGCTGTCGATCAGCTCTGCAAGGAAAACGGCTGCCCGAACGCCGCGCCCGCCGCGCCGGAATTCGTCGCCCCTGGCGAGGCCGCGGCGCCTGCGGCGCCTTCGCAGCAATAGATCAAAAGAGCCCGGGCTGGGCGTCGTCCTCGTCCGGATCGCGAAAGTTCGCCAGGCCCACCCCCGCCAGTCGGTAGCGGGTCGCCGGATCGAGTTCCACCCGGCCCAGCAGACGCCGCGCGATGTCCGCCAGCGTCGCGGCGGAGTCGGGCGGCGCGGCCGGCGTGTGACTGCGGGTGATGATGCGGAAGTCGGCGGTCTTCAGTTTCAGCACCACGGTACGCGCGTGGCCCTCGGCCGCGTCCACGTGCCGCCACACGCGCGCCGCGAGATCCACCAGCGTCTCGTCGAGTTCCGTCAGGCGCCGGTCCTGCTCGAAGGTCGTCTCGGCGGACAGCGAACGACGCGGCTGATCCGGGCACACCGCGCGCTCGTCGATGCCGCGCGCGAGTTCGTACAGACGCCGTCCCTGCTTGCCGAAGCGCGCGTTCAGGGCGGCGAGCGGCAGCGCGCGAAGATCCGCCACCGTGGCGACGCCGAGCGTGGCCAGCGCGCTCTCGGTCGCGCCGCCGACGCCGGGCAGCTTGCGCACCGCGAGCGGCGCGAGGAAGTCCTGCACCTCGTGGGGCTGGATCACGAACAGGCCGTTGGGCTTGCGCCAGTCGGAGGCGATCTTGGCCAGGAACTTGTTCGGCGCGACACCGGCCGAGGCGTTCAGCGCGAGTTCCTCGCGAATCTCGGCGCGGATCTGCTTCGCCACCGCGGTCGCGGTCGCGAGTCCCGGCTTGTTGTGCGTGACGTCGAGGTAGGCCTCGTCCAGCGACAGCGGCTCGACCAGGTCGGTGTAGCGCCGGAAGATCGCGCGAATCTGCGTGGACACCGCGCGGTAGCGGGGAAAGTCGGGCGGCGTGAACACCGCGTCGGGACACAGCCTCTCGGCGCGGCTCGCCGGCATGGCCGAGCGCACGCCGAATTCACGTGCCTCGTAGGACGCCGCGCATACGACTGAGCGCCGCCCGCGCCAGGCGACGATCACCGGTCGGCCGCGCCATGCGGGCTCGTCGCGCTGTTCCACCGAGGCGTAGAAGGCATCCATGTCGACATGGACGACCTTGCGCGGCGCGGCCGTCAGCGCGGCCGGCGCGGCAGCGTTCCGCACTTCGTCGTTCTGCATGGCGCCAAGGGTAGCCCCGGCGCCGAGGCTTGACCACCGGCCGCGAGCCCGCTTCAACGGGGCTCGTCGCCCTCGGTTCAGTAGTGATGCAGGGAGCGGATCGAAGAGCGCGACAGATCCTTCTCGCGCGCCAGGAGCGCCTGTGCCGACTCCGCCGGCAGCGGCTTGGAGAACCAGTAGCCCTGGGCGATGCGGCAATCGAGCTCGCGCAGGCGCTGCGCCTGTTCGGGCGTCTCCACGCCCTCGGCGATCACTTCCATGCCGAGCACGCGCCCGAGCGTGATGAGCGCGTCGACGATACGGCGATTGCGCGTGCCGGTGCCGTTGTTCTCCGCCGCGGCGGCGACGAAGGAGCGGTCGATCTTGAGCGTGTCGTAGGAGAAGAGGTTCAGGTAGCTGAGCGACGAGTAGCCGGTGCCGAAGTCGTCGAGGTGGAACTTGACGCCGAGATTCTGCAGCGTGGACAGCTCGCGGAGCGTCGTGTCCTCGTGCTCCAGCAGCGCGTTCTCGGTGATTTCGAGGTGCAGCGAGTGGGCCGGCAGGCCGGTCTCCTCGAGGATCGCCATGGTGCGCGCGGCGAAGTCTGGCTCGGTGAAGAGCCGGCTCGAGATGTTCACGCTGATCGACAGCTCGGCGAAAGTCGGATCGGCCTGGTGCCAGCTCTGGGTCTGATGGCAGGCCTCGCGCATCATCCACCAGGACAGCGGGCCGATCAGGCCCGATTCCTCCGCGAGCGGAATGAAGTCCTCCGGGCCGATCAGCCCCCGCACCGGGTGGAACCAGCGCAGGAGCGCCTCGAAGCCGACCACGCGCAGCTGGTCGAGCGCGACGATGGGCTGGTAGTAGGCCACGAGCTCGTTCCGCGACAGCGCGGAGCGCAGGTCGGTCTCGAGTTCCAGCCGCTGCATGGCGGCTTCATGCATGAGATTGTCGAACACCGCGTAGGAGCCGGCGCGGCGCCGCTTGGTGCGGTACATGGCGAGGTCGGCGTCGCGCAGCAGGTCTTCGGGCGAGTCGTATTTCGGACCGCTGAGCGCGATGCCGATGCTGGCGGTGGCGAAGATCTCCTTCTCGGCGATGATGAACTTCTGCGCCAGCAGGTCGTGCACGCGCTCGGCGACCAGGGTCGCCTCGCCGAGCCCGCTGATGCTCATCAGGAGAATCGCGAACTCGTCACCGCCGAGGCGCGCGACCGAATCGCCGGGACGCAGGAACATGCTGAGCCGCTTGCCTATCTCGCACAGCAGCTGGTCGCCCGCAGCGTGGCCCAGGGTGTCGTTCACGGTCTTGAAGCGGTCCAAGTCGACGAACAGCACGGCGAACTTGCGCTTGCTGTCGCGTCGTTGCTGCTTGAGCGCCAGGTCCAGACGGTCGAGGAACAGGTTGCGGTTCGGCAGGCCGGTCAGCGCGTCGTGCAGCGCCTCGTGGACCAGCATGGCCTCGGTCGACTTGCGCTCGCTGATGTCGGTGAGCGAGCCGGCGATGCGGGTCGCGCGGCCGGCGGCGTTGCGCACCGCCACGCCGCGACTCATCACCCACACATACTTGCCTTCGCCACTGCGAATGCGGAACTCGTATTCGAAATGCGGGGTGGCGCCCTTCAGATGCGCCTGCAGGGCCTTGTTGAAGCCGCTGCGGTCTTCCTCGTGGATGCGGTCCAGCCACGTGTCCGGCGAAGTGTTGGTCTCGTCCGCGCGCAGCCTGAGCATGGCCAGCCAGCGCGGCGAGTAGTGCACCTGGTCGCGCTCCAGGTCCCAGTCCCAGATGCCGTCGCGCGCGCCGGCGATGGCCAGGGCGTAGCGCTCCTCGCTCGCGCGCAGCGCCGACTCGGCGTCCTGGCGGGCGATGGCGTAGCGGATCGCGCGGGACAGGAGATCGGGCGCGATGTGACGCTTGATGAGGTAGTCCTGCGCGCCGACCGCGACCGCCGCCGCGGCACCTTCCTCGTCCTCGACGTTGGTCAGGATGATCACCGGCACGTTGGGCGCGACGGCCTTGGTCCGATGCAGGTTGTCGAGACCATTGCCGTCCGGCAGGTTCAAGTCCAGCAGCACCACGTCGTAGCGCCGGGTCCTCAGTCGGTCGAGGCCCGCCGACAGGCGTTGGCTGTGTTCGATGCTGGCGCCCGCCAGCGCCGATGAAGCGATGGTTTCGCGCACCAGCGCTGCCTCGATGCGATCGTCCTCGATCAACAGGATCCGTACGAAATCGCGTTTCATAGGCAACCCTTGGGCACCTCGTTAGCAGATCGTCATGGCTGGCGCGGGGCGTCGGCCGGCGCCTGCGGCAGGCGCACGAAGAAGGTACAACCGGCGCCTTCGTTGGACGTGACCCAGATGCGCCCCCCATGGCGCTCCACGATTCGCTTGCAGAGCGCCAAGCCTACACCCGTTCCAGGGTATTCGTCGCGGGTATGCAGGCGTTGACCCATGTCGAACACCCGTTGCAGGAAGGGTTGGGGGATGCCGATGCCGTTGTCGCGCACCGCCACCAGCCAGTCGTCACCCTGGGGCTCCACGGTCACGCGGATCTCCGGTCGCTCCCGGCCGCGGAACTTGATGGCGTTACCCAGCAGGTTCTGGAACAGGTGCAGCATCTGGTACTCGTCGCCCTGCACCACCGGCAGATGGTCGGCGCTGACCTGGGCGTCGGCCTCGTCAATCAATCCACGCAGGTTGTCGCGCGCCTGCTCGAAGGCATTGTTGAGATCCACCGGCACCGGCGAACCGTCGCGAGCCGAGACCGTCAGGTACTCGAGCATGCTGTCCAGCATGCCGCTGGCGCGCTGCGCGCACTCCTGGATCTGCTGGATGGCGCGGCCGCGCGAGGCGCTGTCGCCGCCCTCCTCGCCGCGTCGCGCGATGCGCGCGATCTGCTGCACGGGTTCCTTGAGGTCATGGGAGAACACCAGCGCGATGTCGCGCATCTCCTGCGCGGCGGGCTCGCCCACGGCGGGCTTGGCCACGGCGGTCGGGAGCACCGGTGCCTCCGCGCTACTCTCCACGCAGCCCATGAAGCGCAGGCCGGCGCCGTCCTGCAGGCGCCGCACGCTCGCGGCCAGAGGCCGCGACGCGGGACCGCGCAGGCGGAAGCGGGTGGGGAGTTCATGCGTACCGGCGCGATAACCGTGCCATTGCGCGAGCGCCTCGCCGTCGGCGAGCAGCTGTTCGAACGGCGCGCCGAGCAGCGCGCCGCGTTCGATCTCGAGGGCCCGCGACAGCGCTTCGTTGCAGTTCGTGACGCGCCCGTCGTCGGCGAGCAGGAAGGCGGGAAGGGGCAGCGTGTCCAAGGTCAGCGCCGCTGGAGAGCTTGGCGCCGTCGCGCTGCTCGCGGGCAGTGCGCCGTCCCGTTCGAGCACGTCGCTCACGATGCCGGCCAGCGCGAGGTAGCCAGCGCTGCTCTTGCGCGCGATGCCATCGATGGCGAGGCCGGGGCTCAGGCCCTGTTCGAGGATGTCGGCTTCATGCCCGAACAACACCACGCGCGTGCGGGCATCATGCCTGCGCAGCAGCGCGATCAGTTTGTCGCTCGGCGCCCAGGTCAGGCGCGGCGCGACTATCGCGATCTGCGGCGTCTGGGCAGCGAGGGCTTCGGCGAACGCGATTGCATCGTTGGCGACGCGGATCTCGGCCGTGGGCAAGCCGCGGCGAAGCAGCAGTTCGGCCAGATCGGTGTCGCTCGCGCTGCAATCTGCGATCAGAATGGCGGGTGCGCGTGGCATTGGCTGTCGTAGCGATAGTTTTATTTTTTGGAGAACCGATTCTAGGGAACCGGTCTTGACGGCGAAGGCACCTGGTTCCGCGCTGACAGTCGTTAACGCGGTGGTGACGATCCTTTACCGTTTGTTCGCCCGACGCTCACCCCTGCCTCGCCAGGCAGCCCCCTGGGAGCATCCGCGCGGCGCCTTTCCCCGCGCGTGGCCGGTCTATTGTCAGGCGCGCCCATCGCGCGCACAAGAGCGCCGGCGGACGGCTCGCGGGCGACTCGCCACGGCGGGCGGAGCACGCGCTCGAGGTCTCACTTCGACGGCCGACGGCCGGCCGCTCGGGACAAAACGGGGCGTCGCTCACCGTCGCAGTGCAGCCCGCTCGCGAACGACGCGTGGCGACACACATATATACTGAGCGCGACATGCCCAGCGACCCGTCTTCCCCGCCTAGTCCCCTGGCAGCCGCGCTGGCGGGCGAGGCCCTGCTTGCCGACGACGAGCCCGCGCCCGTGCTGCACGTCAATCCCGCGGGGCGTTCGCCCTGCTTCCTGACCTGCGACCACGCCGGACGCCTCGTGCCGCGGCGACTGGGTGACCTGGGCGTGTCACCCGCCGAGCGCGAGCGTCACATCGCCTGGGACATCGGGGCGCTCGGCGTGGCGCTCGAACTCGCGCGCCTGCTCGACGCGGAACTCCTTGCGCAGCGCTACTCGCGGCTCGTCATCGACTGCAACCGGCCGCTGGACAGCCCTGACCTTTGCACGTGGCGCAGCGAGGCGACCGAGGTGCCGGGCAACCGCGGGCTCTCGCCTGCCGACATCGACCAGCGTCGCGCGACCATCTGGCAGCCCTACCACGATGCGATCGACGCGCGGCTAGAAGCACGCGCGACGCGCCCGACGGTCTATGTCGCCCTCCACAGCTTCACGCCGGTCTATCTCGGTCGCGCGCGTCCCTGGCAGGTCGGCGTGCTGTACGGCGAGGATCGCCGCCTCGCCGAGCCGATGCTCGAATTCCTACGCGCGCACGGCGATTTCGTGGTCGGCGAGAACGAGCCCTACCGCATCGACGAGAAGGACCAGGGCATCCCCGCGCACGCGCTCGCCCGCGGTCTGCCGAACGTGCTCATCGAGCTCCGCCAGGACCTCATAACGCACACCGCCGGCCAGCGCGCCTGGGCCGCGCGGCTCGCCGCGACGCTGCGTCACGCGTGCGCCGCGCTCCAGCATTGAGCGGTCGCAAGCGCGGGCGAAATATTTCTTGCATTATTCGGCTGAACCTTTAAAGTCGCGCATCCGTGTGTGACTGGCGGCGTAATTCCTGCTTCAAGGAGGTGAACCAAGCCGTTTCATGACCTCGGCCTGGTCCTGTGCTCTAAGCCATGGACCGACTGGGCGCAGGGCTTCTGCTCTGCGGAACTTGCTACCTTACCGGGTGGGGGTTTTATGCGATGTCTGAACATCAGCCAATCTGGGGTCAACACCTCATTCTCGACCTAGCGGGTTGCCCGCGCGACCGTCTCATCGACGCCGATCACCTGCGCCAGTGGGTGAAAGAACTGGTCGACGCCATCAAGATGAAAGCCTACGGCGAGCCGCAGCTCGAACACTTCGCCACGCATTCTTTCGATGCGGCGGGGTACACGCTGCTGCAGCTGATCGAGACCTCCAACATCTGCGCGCACTTCGCGGAGAATCTCGGCCAGGTGTACATCGACATCTTCTCTTGCAAGACGTTTGACAACGACGAAGCCATTCGTGTGTGCCGCAAGTACTTCGAGCCCGAAGTCATCGAGCAGCACTCATTGGAACGTGGTCGCTTTCCAGCCTCGCTGAAAAAGGCGAGCTGAAGGTGGCAGGGCAGTTCGTCGAAAGCCTGTACCCCGGTCAGGCTTTCCAGGGGTTTCATTTCGATGAAATCCTGTACGAGGCTCAAACGCCGTTCCAGTCGATCACCATCTACAGCGCCCCCGTGCTGGGGCGCGTGCTGGTGCTCGACGGCGTGGTGCAGACCACCGAGGCCGACGAGTTCATCTATCACGAGATGCTGACGCACGTGCCGCTGATGGCGGTGCCGGATCCGAAGCGCGTGATGATCGTCGGCGGAGGCGATGGCGGCACCCTGCGCGAGGTGCTCAAGCACCCCGTGGAGCGGGTCGATTTAGTCGAGATCGACGTCAAGGTCATCGAGTCCTCGCGAGAGTTCTTGCCGACCCTGAACGATGGGGGAAGGGTGTTCGACGAACCGCGCGTGAACGTGGTGGTCGAGGACGCCTTCAAGTACATGAAGGAGCACACCGGCGAGTACGACGCGATCCTGGTCGACTCGACCGATCCGGTGGGCATGGCGGAAGCGCTGTTTTCAGACGAGTTCTATCGTCTGTGCCGCGATTCTCTCTCGCCCACGGGCGCGCTGTCCGCGCAGGACGGCGTGGTGTTCTTTCAGCGTGACGAAGCGGCCCGCACGGTCGCCGCGTTGCGCAATCTGGGTCTGCACGCCGGCGCTTACCTCGCCGCCGTGCCGACGTATTACGGCGGCAATATGACGCTCGGTATCGGCGCACGGCGCGCGGACGCGCTCACGCCACAACTGGACGTCCTGCGCCAGCGCTTTGCCCGGCTGTCGGGTGAGACGCGGCACTACTCGCCGGAAGTACACGCGGCCAGCTTCGTGCTGCCGCGCTGGATCAAAGAAGCTGTTGAAGGGGGCGACAGACGATGAACCACATACACACGGATCACTTCAAGACCGATGGTCGTGGCACGCATTACGCGGGCGATCACATGCTGGTCGAACTGTGGGACGCGACCCATCTGGCGGATGCCGGGTTCATCGAGCGCGCGCTGGAGAAGGCCGCGCGCACGGCGGGCGCGACGGTCCTCTACTCTTACTATCATCCCTTCGGTGAAGGCATGGGCGTGAGCGGCGTGACCATCCTGGCGGAGAGTCACATCAGCATCCACACCTGGCCCGAGCGTGGCTATGCCGCGATCGACGTCTTCATGTGTGGCGACTGCGATCCGCAGAAGACCCTGCCCGTGCTGGAAGAAGCCTTCCTGCCCGGACGGGTCGAGACCAGCCAGTTCAAGCGCGGCGTGATAGAACCCGCCGCCTTCCAGAGCGTCGCCTGACGCCGCTTCGACCGGCGCCGCCCGCGGCGCCGGTCGATCATTCCCGCGGCGGGGTCGCTAGAATCGTGCCACCAAGCCCGAGTCAGCCCATGCATTCCGATCCGCGCAAGCAGCGTTTCGAGACCGGCATCCTGCAGCAGCGTCTGCGGCGCCAGGTCGGCCGCGCGATCGCCGACTTCAACATGGTGGAGCAGGGCGACCGGGTGATGGTCTGCCTGTCCGGCGGCAAGGACTCCTACACCTTGCTTGATCTGCTGCTGCGTCTGCGCGAGCGCGCGCCGGTCGATTTCGATCTCGTTGCCGTGCATCTCGACCAAAAGCAGCCCGGCTATCCGCCGGACGTGATGGCGCGCTACCTCGACAGCCTCGGCATCGAGCACCACATCATCGAGCAGGACACCTACAGCGTGGTGAAGCGGGTCATCCCCGAGGGCAACACGATGTGCGGGCTCTGTTCACGGCTGCGACGCGGCATTCTCTATACCTTCGCCTCCGAGCACGGCATGACCAAGATCGCGCTCGGTCACCACCGCGACGACATCGTCGAGACCCTGTTCCTGAACATGTTCTTCGGCGCCAAGCTGAAGGCCATGCCGCCCAAGCTCCTGTCCGACGACGGTCGTCACGTGGTCATCCGCCCGCTCGCCTACAGCACTGAAGCGGAAATCGCGCAGTACGCCGAGGCGCGTGGCTTCCCCATCATTCCCTGCAACCTGTGCGGCAGCCAGGAGCATCTGCAGCGAGGCAAGATCAAGAGCATGCTGGCCGACTGGGACCGGCAGTTCCCCGGACGCGTGGAGAACGTGTTCCGCAGCCTGCAGTCGGTGGTGCCGTCGCACCTCGCCGATACGAACCTGTTCGGCTTTCGCGATCTCGGCGCGCGCGCCGAGGGTGATGCGCCGGATGAGAGAGCGTGGTTCCTGCCCGAGCGCACCGTCTCCGCCGATTGAGCGTGAGCAAAAAAAAAGCCCGCTCCGAAGAGCGGGCCAACTAGCCACGTAGAGAAGGGCACTACGTAGGAGATCGTCTCGGCCGGGGGTCAGACCGGCCGCTTCTGGTCAAAGTCCGCGAGCAAGGCCTCGATGGCGTGCAGGTGGGCACGGTAGAGCTGGCCCAGCGGATCGGCGTTTCCATTCTCCTCGGCTTCCAACTCGGTCAGCTTGGCGCGATAGAGCGCGCGGTCGGCATGCAGCTGGGCGCGGCGCGCGGCGATTTCGGCGTCGTACTCGCTGATCAGGCGCCGCGTCGCGACCGCGATCGCGAGGCTGGCATCGGGAATGGGCTCGTGGCGCATGGGACGATGGACTCGATGAAGACTGTCGAGTGCCTTTTTGCAGGACGCGTGCCACGTCCTTCCGAGCCTTGTCCGTGAGGGCTAAGCGACTGATCCGTCGCCAAAGCTTGCGAGCCGCTCCGCCAGGGGCCGGGAGGCCGCGCGTGCGCGGGCCGCGAATCTGTCGCCTGGCGGAGACAGGCGCGCGGCTTCAGCCCTTCTGCAGCATGGCCTTCAGACTGTCGAGGGTGCCGCGCCCGGCCGTGCGGTTGGCGGCGGCATCGGTCTTGGCGCCGTCCCAGGCGAGTTCGTCCTGCGGCAGCTCGGCGAGGAAGCGGCTGGGCTCGACGGTCTCCAGCTGGCCGAAGCGCTTACGCGTGCGGCAGAAGCTCAAAGACAGGGTCTTCTGCGCGCGGGTGATGCCGACGTAGGCCAGGCGCCGCTCTTCTTCGATGGTGTCCTGTTCGATGCTGGTGCGGTGGGGCAGCAGGTTCTCCTCGAAGCCGACCATGTAGACGTGCGGGTACTCGAGGCCCTTGGCGGCGTGCAGGGTGGTGAGCGCCACGGCGTCGCTGTCCTGGTCCGAGTCCTGGCGGTCGGCGATGTCGAACAGGGTCAGCGCCGCGACCACGTCGGCCGTGGTACGCGATTCCTCGGCCTCGTGGATGCGCTTGATCCACTTGGCGAGCTCGGCGACGTTGTTGCGCTTGCGCTCGGCGTCGGTCGGGGTCTCGGCCTGCTGCTCCAACCAGTCGTCGTAGGCCACGTCGGCCAGCAGCTGGGCGAAGGCCTCCGGCGGCGGCGACTCGGCATGATCGCGCTGGAAGGCCATCAGCCACTCGACGAAACCGCGCACGCGCTTCAAGGTCTGGGGCGAGACGCGGGCGGCGAAGGCATCGGTCAGGGCCGCCTCGGCGAGGCTGCCGGTATCGCCGGCCGCGACTTCCACCAGCACCTTGACCGTGGCCGCGCCGATGGCGCGCCGCGGCGTGTTGATCACGCGTAGCAGGGCATTGTTGTCGCTCGGGTTGGCCAGCAGCCGCAGGTAGCAGACGCAGTCCTTGATCTCGGTGTAGTCGAAGAACGAGCGACCACCGGACAGCACGTAGGGAATACCGCGTTCGCGGAACGCGTGCTCGAACAGGCGCGCCTGGAAGTTGCTGCGCATCAGCACGGCGAAATCGCCGAAGCGCAGGCTGTGCACCAGGCGACGGTGCAGGATGTCGTTCGCCACCCACTCGGTCTCGTCGTGCTCGCTGGCGCGTGCGACGACACGAATCTTGTCGCCGAAGCCATGATCGCACCACAGCGTCTTCGGATAGATGTGCGGGTTGTTGGCGATGAGCTGGTTGGCGGCCTTGAGGATGATGCCGCTGCAGCGATAGTTCTGCTCGAGCTTGACGACCTTCAGCGCCGGGAAGTCCTGGCTGAGCTGCACCATGTTCTCCGGTCGCGCACCGCGCCAGGCGTAGATCGACTGGTCGTCGTCGCCGACCACGGTCAGGCGTTGATGCCCACCCGCCAGCAGGCGCACCAGCTCGTACTGCGAGAGGTTGGTGTCCTGGTACTCGTCGACCAGCAGGAAGTCGATGCGCTCGCGCCAGCGGGCCAGCGCGTCCTCGTCGGTCTGCAGCAGCCGCACCGGCGCGATGATCAGGTCATCGAAGTCCACCGCGTTGAACGCGCTCAAGGCCTCGCAATAGGGGGCGTAGCACCGCGCAGCGAACTTCTGCGCGGGCGAGAGGCCCTGGGTGTCGACCTTGCCGGGCGGAACGAGCGCGAACTTCCAGGCCGAGATCGCGTTCTGCACTTCGCCGACCGCGACATCGCTGCCGGGCTGGTCGCGGCGCATGAGGTCCGCGAGCAGGTTGGCGCAGTCGCCGGAGTCCAGGATGGAGAAGCCGGGGCGATAGCCGAGCAATGCGCACTCGGCGCGCATGATGCGCAGACCGAGGGTGTGAAAGGTCGAGATCCACGGCTTGGATTTGCTCCGGCCGAGCAGATCGGTGACGCGCTCGCGCATCTCGCGCGCCGCCTTGTTGGTGAAGGTGATGGCGGCGACGCGATCCGGCGGCACCTCGCGCTGCGTGATGAGGTATTCGATCTTGTGCGCGATGACGCGGGTCTTGCCGCTGCCAGCACCCGCAAGGACCAGCAGGGGTCCGTCGATGTGGCGCACGGCCTCGCGTTGGCGCTGGTTGAGCTTGTTCAAAGAATGGCGGTTCGGCGTGGGCGCGCCGAAGGCGCGCGAGGGCGCGGATTCTAGCAGGCGGGATCCAGGCCCGGGCAAGCGCCGGCGGGCCTGGGCGCGAGTCGCGGCTCAGTCGAGGGCGGGCTGGGCCTGTCGCGTGGCGTCCGACGCGGCATGAACACGGGAATGCCGATCGAAATAGCGCTGGAAGCCGTCCTCCGCCTCGTCCTGCGGCAGCCCGAGCGGCGGGGGCGCGTCGTCCTCGCCGTCCGCCGCGCGGCTCCCACCTGCATGCTCGGTGAGCGTGGTCCGCTCCGCCGCGGCATCGTCCAGTTGGAAGACATGCAAGGGTGTGCCGAGCCCCTCGAAGGCCAGGCTACGCGCGGTAGCGACCTGACAGGAGAGCAGCGATGCGGCGATCAGCGCCGCGGTGAGCAGGGACTTGCGCATGTCGAGGGCTCTCCGTATTGGCTCTGGGGCAGGCTAGGTTTGGCGCACTGAATCACGACTGAACTTCAATACGTCGCCGGGCCCGCTTTGGGCGCATTACAATGCGACCCATGTCCTACTGGCCGGTTCGAGCGTCGCGAGGCGCGGCTTTCGGTGTCGGCTAGAGCCCTGCTCGCCGCGCTGCTCGGCCTCGTGGCGGTCGGCACGCTCGGTTTCGTCGCGGGCGGCCGCTGGGCGACGCGCGATACCCTGCCGGTCGTCGTGCCGGTGCTCATCGCCGAGAGCGGCCAGACCTTTCGCGCGCGGCTCGACACCGGCGCCGTGGTGTCGTCGATCAACGC
>JAIEQK010000269.1 GCA_019747795.1 Gammaproteobacteria bacterium
TGCAGCACATGCTCGAGTGCCTGCCCGACGAGATGGGCGACGGCTACATCGGCACGGCCGACATGGTCGAGCAGGCGCGCCTGTTCCGCGCGGCCTGGGCGGAGAGCGGCCGTGCCGGCCCGCCGCGCCTGGCCGGCGGGCATTTCTGGCTCATCGTGAGCCGCGAGCCGCGCAAGACCTTCCTCGCCGTCGCGCCGCACGTGCGCTACCAGATCGACGTCTACAACCAGTGGCTGGGCGAGGCCGGACAGGCCCTGTTCCCGCCACTCGCGTCCGACGAGGACCTCGCGCGCCTCGGCATCCTGCAGTGCGTGACCCCGGCCGAGGCCGTGGACATCATCGGCGCCTACGTCGAGGCCACCGGCATCGAACGCTACTACTCGTGGACCGTGCCGCCCGGTTACCCCGTGGAGCGCATGAACGAGCATCTCGCGCTGTTCGCCGAGGACGTCATGCCGCACTTTCGCGCGTGAAGCCTCGGTCGTCCCCACGCGTCGCTATATTCATATGAGGAATTAAACTCACGACTTTAATGCGCTTGATGCAGAATTCGCGCGGTCGGAACGGAGTCTTCAGCATGAGTCTGATCAGCGCGACTTTCAGCACCAACCCGCTCACCCTGCCCGGCCACCTGGCCGAGGCCAACGCCGAACTGGCGGGGCTCGACCCAGAGGCCATCATCGCCTGGGCGCTGGCCCGCGCGACCAACCCGGTGGTGACGACCAATTTCCGTCCCCACTCCGCGGCCCTGCTGCACATGGTGAGCCGCGCCTGTCCCGACATCCCGGTCATCTGGGTCGATACCGGCTACAACACCCCGGCCACCTACCAGTACGCCGAGCAACTGACCGAGCGCCTGCGCCTCAACCTGCGCACCTACACGCCGCGCGTGACGGTGGCGCGTCGCGCCGCCAATGGCGGGCTGCCGGCATTGGACTCGCCGCGGTTCGACAACTTCGTGCGCGAGACCAAGCTCGAGCCCTTCGAGCGCGCGTTCAACGAGCTGAAACCCGACGTGTGGTTCACCGGGGTGCGCCGCGACCAGAACGAGTTTCGCGGCAGCCTGGGCGTCGCGTCGCGCGGCGCGCACAACTCGCTGCGCATCGCGCCGGTCTACGCCTGGAGCGACGCGGATCTGAGTGCTTACCTCGCGCGCCATGGGGTGCCGGACAACGACGACTACGTCGACCCAACCAAGCCCGGCGCCAAGCTGGAATGCGGGCTGCAGCTGCTGCGCTGAGCCCGCTGTGAGAGACGAGCGCGCGGCCTTCACCGCCGCGCGCTCACCGGGTCAGGCTTCGACCTTGACCGGGATCTTGCCGATGCGGGCCTGCCACTCCTTCGGCCCCGTGTCGTGCACCGACACGCCATTCGCATCGACCGCGACGGTCACCGGCATGTCCTCGACCACGAACTCGTGGATGGCTTCCATGCCGAGGTCGGCGAAGGCCACCACCCGCGCCTCGCGAATCGCCTTCGACACCAGGTAGGCCGCGCCGCCCACCGCCATCAGGTACACAGCCTGGTGCTTCTTGATCGCCTCGATCGCCACCGGCCCGCGTTCGGACTTGCCGATCATGCCGATGAGCCCGGTCTTGGCCAGCATCATCTCGGTGAACTTGTCCATGCGGGTGGCGGTGGTCGGACCGGCGGGACCGACCACTTCGTCGCGCACCGGGTCGACCGGCCCGACGTAGTAGATGAAGCGCCCCTTGAAGTCGACGCCGGGCGGCAGGCCCTCGCCACGCGCGAACAGGTCCTGGATGCGCTTGTGGGCCGCGTCGCGGCCGGTGAGCATCGCGCCCGAGAGCAACAGGGTCTCGCCCGGCTTCCAGGTCTTGATGTCCTCGGCGGTGACCGTGTCCAGGTTGACGCGCCGCGCATTGCCGACCGAGCGGGTGATCTTCGGCCAGTCCTCGAGCTTGGGCACCGGCAGCCTGGCGACGCCCGAGCCGTCCAGCGTGAAGTGCACGTGGCGGGTGGCCGCGCAGTTCGGGATCATCGCCACCGGCAGGGAAGCCGCGTGGGTCGGGTAGTCCTTGATCTTGACGTCGAGGACGGTGGTGAGGCCGCCGAGACCCTGGGCCCCGATGCCGAGCGCGTTGACCTTCTCGTAGAGTTCGACACGCAGTTCCTCGATGCGGTTCGACGGGCCGCGCGCGATCAGCTCCTGCATGTCGATGTCGTCCATCAACGCCTCCTTGGCCATCAGCATGGCCTTCTCGGCCGTGCCGCCGATGCCGATGCCGAGCATGCCGGGCGGACACCAGCCCGCGCCCATGGTCGGCACGGTCTTCAGCACCCAGTCCACGATGCTGTCCGAGGGATTCAACATCACGAACTTCGACTTGTTCTCCGAGCCGCCGCCCTTGGCCGCGACGGTGATGTCCACTTCGTGACCGGGCACGAGCTGCACGTGGATCACCGCCGGGGTGTTGTCCTTGGTGTTCTGCCTGCTGCCCGCCGGATCGGCCAGCACCGAGGCGCGCAGCTTGTTGTCCGGATGGTTGTAGGCGCGGCGCACGCCCTCGTTGATCATGTCTTCGAGCGACATGTCGTCGGCCCAGCGCACCTGCATGCCGACCTTCACGAACACGTTGACGATGCCGGTGTCCTGGCAGATCGGGCGATGGCCCTCGGCGCACATGCGCGAATTGATCAGGATCTGCGCCATGGCGTCGCGCGCCGCGTCGGACTGTTCCAACTCGTAGGCGCGCGCGACATTGCGGATGAAATCCGGCGGGTGGTAGTAGGAAATGTATTGCAGCGCGTCGGCCACGCTCTGGATGACATCGGCGGACTTGATGGGGCTCACGGCGACAACTCCCGTAACGGTGATCACGCGGCCCGGCGGCCGCGCGCGCATTGTCGATGATTGCGGGCGGCGACGTACAGCCGCGCTCACGGGCGAGAATGCTCAGCTCGCGTCGGAGACGCTGGCCTCCGCCGCCGCGAGGGCGGCGCGGATCGCTGCCTCGTCCACCTCGGCATGCATCAGGAGCAGTGCGAGGCGCGCGAGAAAGTCCGTCTCGCGCGCCGGTCCGACGCGGTCGATGGCGGCCGCGAGCGCATCGTAGAGCGCCTCGAAGGTCGTCGTCTCCAAGGCGCTCATGGGGCGTCTCCGCCCAGGCCGCGGCGCCACGCGCAGAACGCGGCGTCACGATCGAACGCGCGCCAGCGCGCGCTCACGTGCCGATCGGGTCGAACGAGGTAGCAGGTGCCTGGACGCGCGTCATAGGCGCCGGCCAGCGCCCGGTCGCTCGGGTCCAGGCGCAGCACGCGCAGACCCGCCGCGCCGAGGCGCAGGCGCGCGGCGATCGCCATAAGGCGCTCGGGGACCTCCGTATCGAAGTGCAGCCAGGTGAAGCCCGCGCCCAGGTGATCGAGCAGGAAGCTGCCGTCGCGGAGGCGCCGGTTGACCAGCGGCGCACCTGGCGCCGGTCCCGCCGTGAAGCTGCCGTCGTCTGGCGTGGACAACACGCTGTCGGCGTAGGTGTAGGGCTGTGACTGGCGCGGGTCGAGCAGGCGCCGCGCGAACGCGTGGTCCCGCGCGAGTCCGAGCGCGGCGTCGCGCAGCAGGCGGTGGCCACGGGTCGGAGGCGACATGAAGCGCGTGCTCTTGCTGGCCTGGGCAAAGATGTCCAGGGTCGCGCCGCGCCGCTCGGGTGAGTAGCTGTCGAGCAGCGCGTCGGGGGCCTCACCGCGAATCACCGCAGCGAGCTTCCAGGCGAGGTTCTGCGCGTCGGCGAGACCCGAGTTCAGCCCGCGCACGCCGAAGATCGGCACCAGGTGAGCCGCATCGCCGCAGAACAGCACGCGGCCATGGCGGTAGTCGTCGAGGCACAGGGTGTAGGCCTTGTACACGCTCCACCACTCGAGCGCCCAGGGCTCCGTCTCGCCCAGCATCGCGATGATGGCCGCGACGCGCGCGCGAATGGTGTCCTCGGCCAGCGCCTGCGCCTCGTCCTCACCGTCGTCCAGCTGGTAGTCGATGCGCCAGATGTCGTCCGGTTGACGATGGACCAGCACGGTCTTGCCCGGGTTGCCCGGACAGTCGAAGAAGGCGCGCCTCTCGGTCGGGTAGGTCGACGGCAGGCGCACGTCGACGATCACGTAGCGGCCCTCGTGCGCCTCGCCGTGCAGTTCGAGGCCGAGCGCGCGACGCACGGCGCTGCGCGCGCCGTCGGCCGCCACCACGTAGTCGGCCTCGAGACGATAGTCCCCGGCCGCGGTCGCGACGCCGAGCGCCACGCCGCCCTCGCGCGACTGGACGGCGGTCACGCGGCTCTGCCAGCGCGTCTCGACCAGCGGCTCGGCGGCGACCGCGTCCACCAGGAACTGCTCGATGTACTGCTGCTGCAGGTTGTACATCGGGTGGAAGCGCTGGTGTTCGTCGTGCGGCATCTCGAGGCGGAACACCGGCACGCCCTTGTAGAAGGACGTGCCATGGGTCCAGGGCAGCGCCTTGGCCAGGAAAGCCTCGGCCACGCCGAGCTGCTGCAGTCCCTCCAGGCTGTGCCGCGCGATACAGATCGCCCGACTGCCGTCGTTGACGCTGGCCTTGTCGTCCAGCAGCACGACCCGCACACCCTGCCGGGCCAGCGCGAGCGCGGTACACAGCCCTACCGGACCGGCACCGACCACCGCGACGGCGTGACGCGCGCGCGCACCTGTCAATTCGGGCGGGGGGCTGAAGGCGAAGTGCGGGTAGTCGAAATACAGGGAGCCGCGCGCACCGGCTGGACGTGTCATGCAGGGCGTCTCTCGGCTGCGAGCGACCGGCGGATGTGGCGCGCACGCAACGTCATCTGCCGCCGCCTCAAGTTTTGTCCCATAAGTATCCGATAAATAGACATTCGACCCTTCGCCCGCCCCGTTGCTATACTGCCTCAAACGTGCCCGTGCGTGGGGGAAAGGCAGATCGGTGCACAGCGTTGGCCAGGGACGAAGGCTAACCGAGGCTCACCAGGCTTTTGAATAGGGGTTCAGACATCATGGCCAGTTTCCGCAAGACCGCGCTCGCCGCGGCCATCGCTTCGCTCGCGACTTCCGCCGCCCAGGCGGAGGTGCTCGAGGAGGTTGTCGTCACCGCGCAGAAGCGCGAGCAGAGCATCCAGGACGTGGGCATCGCGGTGTCCGCCTACTCCGGCAAGCAGATCCAACAGCTCGGCTACACGAACGCGCAGGACATCACCGGCCTCGCGCCCGGCGTCAGCACCATCCAGCCCAACGGCCCGTCGAATTACGCCATCGGCATTCGCGGCGTGGCGCAGAACGACTTCGTGACCAACCAGGAAAGCCCGGTGTCGGTCTACGTCGACGAGGTCTACCTGTCGCAGATGTCGAGCGCCGGCTTCCAGCTCTACGACATGGAACGTGTGGAAATCCTGCGCGGTCCGCAGGGCACCCTGTACGGTCGCAACGCGACCGGCGGTCTGGCCCACTACGTGACCCAGAAGCCGACCGAGGAACTCGACGGCTATGCGCAGCTGACCGGCGGCTACTACGACCAGTTCAAGTTCCAGGGCGCGGTCGGTGGCGCGGTGCACGAGAAGATCCGCGCGCGCGTGTCGGTGGCGACCAACTACGACAACGGCTACGTGCGTAATCGTTTCACCGACGAAGACATCGGCAACAACAACGACTACTCCGGCCGCGGCCAGCTGCTGTTCCTGCCGACCGACGACACGGAACTGCTGATCAACGTGCGCGGCTCGCTGCAGCAGGTGCGCACCGGCTTCTGGGAGAACGTCTCGACTCGCCCCGACGCGTCCGGCAACGGCTTCTACACGCGCCACCTGACCAACTTCAACGGCTACCGCGACGGCGACAACGACAACTTCGCCGGCGACTACAACACCCAGGGCTTCCAGGACATGCATACCCTGGGCTTCACGGGCAACTTCAAGTGGAACATCCGTGACAACCTCAAGCTGACGTCGATCACCGACTACCAGGAGGTCAAGCGCGACTACCTGGAAGACTCGGACGCCTCGCCCTTCGAGGACTTCAACTTCTACCTGGCCACCGATGCCGAGCAGTTCTCGCAAGAACTGCGCTTCAACGGCGAGACGGAGAAGTTTCGCTGGGTGGGCGGTTTCTACTTCCTGCAGATCAAGGTGCGTGACGCGAACGGTGCCGTGCAGCCTTTGATGAGCGGCATCTGGGACGGCACGCGGCCGGGCAACGACAGCATCCTCGGCGATCTCGGCTTCACGGGCCCGCTGATCGATCGGGCCGACGGCGCGCTGGGCGTGGTTGGAGAGGGCGACGGCACGCCGCTAGGCGTCGACAACCCCTACCGCACCAACACCGACAGCTGGTCGCTGTTCGGCCAGACCGAGTACGACTTCTACGAGAACTGGACGGCGATCGTCGGTCTGCGCTACATCAACGAAGACAAGAACCACCAGTACGAATCCAATTTCGTCGATTACCAGCCCGGCGAGCGGATGCGGAATGGCAATCCCAATGTCATCGGCGGCGTGCCGATCACCAGCTACGAGGGTAACATCGACAAGAGCCTGTGGTCGGCCAAGGCGCAGCTGAACTTCAAGCCCACCGAGGACTGGCTCATCTACGGTGGCTGGAACCGCGGCGTGAAGGGCGGCGGCTTCAACGCGCCGTTGGACGTGACGGACTATGCCGACAGCTTCCCGGGACCGCTGATCCCCCTCACCGACCGCAACATGAAGTTCAAGGCAGAAACCCTGAACGCCTGGGAAGCGGGCTTCAAGTGGGAGCTGTTCGACGGCAAGGCGCGCCTGAATGCGTCGGCGTTCTACTACGACTACGACGACTACCAGGCCTTCCAGATCGTCGGCCTCACGACCTTCATCACCAACGCCGACGCCAACAGCCACGGCTTCGAGATGGAGTTCCAGGCCTCGCCGCTCGAAGGTCTCGACTTCCTGTTTGGCGCGGCCTACCTGGACGTGACCATCAAGGACGTCGACCTCGACCGACGGTCCCGGCGCGCTCGGCGCGGCGGATACCAAGCCGGTGCAGTCGCCGAAGTGGAACCTGAACGGCATGCTGCGCTACGCCTGGCCCTACCTGGACGGCAAGCTGGCCTGGCAGGCGGACTTCCGCTACCGCTCCCAGCACTACTTCAGCCTGACCCGCGCCGAGGCGAGCACCGAGAATGGCTACATCCTCGGCAACGCGCGCTTCAGCTACGCAACGCTGGATGAAAAGTGGGAGGCCGCGATCTTCGTCAACAACATCGCCGACGAGGAATACCTGGTGCAGACCTTCGACCTCGGTGGCGTGCTCGGCATGACCGAGCAGTACTACGGCCTGCCGCGCTGGGTCGGCGGCAGCATCCGCTACTCGTTCTGAGCACCGAGCACCCGGCGACGCACCGCGTCGCCGGGTGGTCCAGCCTGGCGCTCGACCTGGCGCGGGGCCTCCCCTGCCGAGCAAAAGAGGCGCGTGGCGCCGCCATCATTGTTGACAATCCTGCGCGCGGCCTTGCAGCCAAGTGTGCGGGCCTTCCGTTAGCCTAGCCCTGAAGATCCCACCCTCGTGACCGCCGAACGCGCGCAACGCCGTCACGGCGCGGCCGGCGTGCGATCACGGCGTCTGCCACCGTCTTCCCGTGGCACTCCGATTCGAGGGTGCTGATCATGGCGACACGGCGCGGCGACGCAGGCAATAACACGCTCACCGGCACCAGCGCGGCCGACGTCCTGCTCGGCCTCGCCGGCAATGACACCCTGAACGCGGCCGCCGGCGACGACCGCCTCGACGGCGGGGCCGACAATGATCGCCTGCTCGGCGGGAGCGGGCGCGATACGCTCATCGGCGGTGCGGGCAACGACGTCCTGGTCTACGATGCGGGCGACGCGCGCATCGATGGCGGCAGCGGCACGGACACGCTCGAAGTCGCCGGCGGCGGCACCACGCTCGGCAAGGCGAGCCTGGCCCACGTCTTCTCCATCGAGGCGCTCGACCTGCGCGGCAGTGGCGCCAATAGCGTGGTCCTCGACGCGGACCTGGCCAAACGCCTGTCGGCTTCCGACAACGTACGCATCCGCGCCGGCGCGGACGACAGCGTGTACCTGCACGGCGGCTGGAGCCAGGGCACCAACGTCGTGGTGAGCGGCGTGACCTACGCGCAGTACACGGCGGACGGCGCCACGCTGCAGGTCGAACTCACTGCCCAGCGTTACGTCGATGGCGTGGTGGCGCTGGCGAGCCTCAACGGTGTGAACGGCTATCGCCTGGACGGCGCCGGAGAGAGCGAGAAGAGCGGTGCCGCGTTGGCGATCGTCGGCGACACCAACGGCGACGGCCTGGACGATGTGCTCGTCGGGGCGCCGCTGGCCGATCCCGCCGATCGCGGCAACGCGGGCGCGGCCTACCTCGTGTTCGGCTCGGCCAACGCGTCGGCGGCGACCCGCGCGCTCAGCGGCCTGAGCGGCAGCGACGGCGGCAAACTGCTGGGCGCGAACGCGGGCGAGATCACCGCGCTCACGGTCAGCGCGGCCGGTGACGTCAATGGCGACGGGCGCGCGGACCTGCTGGTCGGGGCTCTCGGGGCCAATGGCAACGCGGGTCTCACCTATCTCCTGTTCGGCGCCCCCGGGCCGCTCGCCGCGAGCCTCGATCTCGCCACCCTCGATGCGAGTCGCGGCATCCGCCTGCTCGGCGCCGCGGCGGGCAACCAGAGCGGCCGGGGCGCAGGTGCGGCCGGCGACGTCAACGGCGATGGCCTCGACGACCTCATCGTCGGCAGCCCGTTCGCCGATCCCCTGGGCAACGGCGCCCCCGGCGCCGCCTACATCGTGTTTGGCCGCGCGAACTTCAGCGGCGACATCGCGCTTGGTGCACTGAACGGCAGCGACGGCTTTCGCATTGACGGCACCGGCACCTTCGCCAGCACCGGCCACAGCGTGACGGGCATCGGCGACGTCAACGCCGACGGCATCGGCGACCTGCTGGTTGGCGCACCGGCGCTCGCTTTCAATACCGGCGGCGCCTACGTGGTATTCGGTCGCCGCGACGGCTTCGCGCCCGCCGTCGATGTGACCGCGCTGAATGGCAACGACGGCTTTCGTATCGCCGGTGTCGCGGGTGGTGACGTTGCGGGAACCGCGGTCGCCGGTATCGGCGACTTCAACGGTGACGGCATCGCCGACTTCGCGGTCGGCGCGAGCGCCGCCCCGTCGGGTTCACTCGCGCCCGGCGCGACCTACGTGGTGTTCGGCCGGGCGGACGGCTTTGCCGCCGACCTGAACCTGGGCGCGCTGAACGGCGAGAACGGTTTCCGCCTCGACGGCGTTGGCAACTACGACAGCAGTGGTCGCGCCATCAGCGGCGCCGGCGACGTCAACGGCGATGGTTTCGACGACCTGCTCATCGGTGCCTTCGCCGCCGGTCCCAACGGACCGCAGACCGGCGCGAGCTACCTCATGTTCGGTAACGCAGGCGGCTTCAGCGCCGCCATGTCGCTCGGCGACATCAACGGCAGCAACGGCCTGCGCTTCGACGGTACCGCTGTCGGTGATGCCGCCGGCGGTGCCGTCGCCGGCGGCGGCGATCTCGATGGCGACGGCTATGACGACATCGTGATCGGCGCGTCCGACGTCGACGGCGCCGCGGCACCGGTAGGCGATCTGAGGGGCGCCTCCTACGTGTTCTTTGGCCGCGATTTCCTCGGTACCACGGCGCGGGCCGGCGGCGCGGGTAACGACACGCTGCTCGGCAGCGCCGCCGGCGAGTCGCTGGTCGGCGGTCGCGGCAACGACACCCTCGACGGCGCCGGCGGTGCGGACGTCCAGATCGGCGGGGCCGGCAACGACGTCCTGACCTGGGACGTACTCGACCGTCGCCTCGACGGCGGCCATGGCAATGACACGCTGCGCGTCCTCCGCGGCGGACTCGATCTCACCCCGGTCACGCGGAGCCTGGTCAGCCTCGAGACCATCGACCTCGGCCAGGGCGGCAGCAGCACGCTGGTGCTGGACGCTGCGCGGGTGGTGTCCCTGCCGGGCGGCACGGCGCCGCTGCGAGTCACCGGTGGGCCCGGTGACCTGGTCTCGTTGTCCGGTGCCTGGACCAACGACGGGGTCGTCACGCCGGGCTTCGTGCGCTATTCGAACGGCGCCGCCAAGGTCGATATCGGCACGGCCATCGAGGTCATCTCGAACGCCGCGCTGGATCTGAACGCGCTGCCGGGCGGCAGCGGTGTACGGATCGAAAGCACTGCGTCCGACCGGAGCGGCACTGCGGTGGCGGGCGTCGGCGATCTGAACGGCGACGGCTTCGCCGACTTCGTCATCGGCGTGCCCGACGCCAGCCCCAACGGGGTCGACTACGCGGGCAGTGTGCAAGTGGTGTTCGGACGCGCGGCGCGCCTGGGCGGCACACTCACGCTCGACAGTCAGACCGGCGCCAACGGCTTCAGCCTGCAGGGTGTGGCGGCCGGTGATCGTGCCGGCCGGGCGGTCGGCGGCGGTGGTGATGTCGACGGTGACGGCTTCGCCGATCTCATCGTCGGTGCGCCGGAGGTGGACGCGACCGTGCCTTCGTCCGGCGCCAGCTATGTCGTGTTCGGCGCAGGGGCAGGCCTCGGAGCCAACGCGGCCTTGTCCGCGCTCGACGGCGAGGCGGGCCTGCGCCTCGACGGCGCGCCGGGTTTCGGACGCAGCGGCAGCGCGGTGACCGTGCTCGGCGACATCAACGGCGATGGTTTCGACGAACTCGGCATAGGCGCGCCATTCACCGGCGGCAACTTTGGCGCGGTGCACGTCGTGTTCGGACGCAGCGCGGCGTTCAGCGCCGTCGAAACCCTGGCAGGTCCGAACGGCACCAGCGGCTTCCGCATCGACGGCCTGGACACTGACCACGCCGTGGGCGCGGCGCTCAGCGCCGCCGGCGACGTCAACGGCGATGGTTTCGCCGATATCGTGTTCGGCGCGCGCGGCGCCGATCCGAGCGGCGTGACGGACGCCGGGTCCACCTACCTGGTGTTCGGGCGCGCGGGCGCCTACACGCCGACACTCGCACTCGACCAACTCGACGGCGGCAACGGCTTGCGACTCGATGGCGTAGCGGCGGCGGACTACAGCGGTAGTGCCGCGAGCGCCGCCGGCGACTTCAATGGCGACGGTTACGGGGATCTCGTGATCGGCGCACCCGGCGTCGACGGGCCAGCGGGGACGGACGCCGGCGCGGCCTACGTGGTGTTCGGCCGCGCAGACGGTTTCGGTTCGACGCTCGGCCTCGGCGCGCTGGACGGCAGCGACGGTTTTCGCATCGACGCCGAAATCGCCGGCGCGCGACTGGGCCAGAGCGTCGCTGCCGCGGGCGATGTCAACGGCGACGGGCTCGGCGATCTGATCGTCGGCGCCAATGGCACGGCCTACCTGCTGTTCGGGCGTGCCGGCAACACGGCTCCGGTGCTGTCACTGGCCGCGCTCACGCCGACCGTCGGCCTGCGCCTGGCGGCCGGTGACGCGAGTCTTGGCCTCGCGGTGGCCGGCGCCGGCGACGTCGACGGCGACGGCCTGGATGATGTGCTGGTGGGTGCGCCGTTTCGAGGCGGTGCCAGCGGTCAGGGCACTTCCTACCTCGTCTACGGCCGCGACTTCAACGGCGCGCTCAACGCGCTCGGCACCAGCGGCAACGACGTGCTCACCGGCAGCGCCGGCGCCGAAGCGCTGGTCGGCGGCCGCGGTGACGACGTGCTGGACGGCGCTGGAGGTGCGGACGCGCTGCGCGGCGGCGCCGGCAACGACATCCTGGTGTGGCGCGCCGGGCTCGCTCGCGCCGATGGCGGCAGCGGCACCGATAATCTGCGCGTTGCGACGGCGGGCAACCTGCTCGATCTCCCGGCACTGCCCCACGGCCAGCTGACCGGCCTCGAGGTCCTGGACCTCACCGGCACCGGCAACAACGGCGCGGTCATCACCACGTCCGCCCTGTTCCAGCTCGGCGACGGCAACCGGCTGCGCATCGACGGCAACGCTGGCGACTTCGTCTACCTCGACGAGGCGCTGCTGACCCGCGCCGCGGGTCTGCTGCTGGCGGTCGGCGACCAGCAGTACGCCGTCTACACCCACGGCGCCGCGATCCTGGAGATCGACCGCGACGTCACGGTGTTCGACAACACCGCGCTGGCGGCGCCCACCACGGCCACCGCCGTCGGCGGCGTGGCGCAGAATGGCACCGCCCGCAATGACCGCCTGGCCGGCAACAATGCCAACAACACCCTGCGGGGCCAGGACGGCAACGATCGGCTCGACGGGCGCGGTGGCAATGACCGGCTCGAGGGGGGCAAGGGCAACGACAGCCTGCTCGGCGGCGCGGGCAATGATCGCCTGGACGGCGGTGCCGGCAACGACAGCCTGCAAGGGGATGGCGGCGACGATCGCCTGGACGGGGGCGCCGGCAACGATCGTCTGACCGGCGGCAGCGGCCGCGACACGCTGCTCGGAGGCGCCAACGACGACGTGCTGGTCTACGACGGCGTCGATGCGCTGATCAACGGCGGCAGCGGCAAGGACGTCCTAGAAATCGCAGGTGCCGGCGCGGCGCTCGGAAGCACCAACCTGGGCCATGTGCAGGCCGTCGAAGCCATCGACCTGCGCGGCGGCGGCGCGAATTCCCTGGTGCTCGACGCTGCGCTCGTCACCCGCCTGTCGGACACGGATACGCTGCGCATACGCGGCGGCACCGACGATGGCGTGAACCTGCTCGGCACCTGGACCCGCGGCACGGACGCCACCCTGGACGGCGTGAACTACGCGGTGTTCACGGCCGCGGGCGCCACCGTGCAGGTGGAGCTGGCGGCCAACCGCCAGGTTGGCGGCGTGTTCGCCCTGGCAGGCTTGAACGGCAGCAACGGCTTCAGGCTGGACGGCGTCGGATTCGGCGATGCCAGCGGCTACGCGGTATCCAATATCGGTGATTTCAACGGTGACGGCCTGGACGACATCGTGATCGGTGCGCACGCGGCCGATCCCGGCAATGCGCTCGAGGCCGGCTCGAGCTACGTCGTGTTCGGCCGAAGCGGCAGCGGCGCGGCGCGGATCGATCTCGCCACGCTCGACGGCACCAACGGCTTTCGGCTCGATGGCACGGGGAGCGCCGACCATGCCGGTTGGTCGGTCGGCAGCGGCGGCGACTTCAACGGCGACGGCCTGGCCGATCTGCTGATCGGCGCCTACGGCCCGAACGGCTTCGCGGGTGCGACCTATCTCGTCTTCGGCAGCCGCACCTCGCCCGGCGCGACGCTCGCGCTGGCGAGCTTGGGCGCGGCCGGGGTGCGGTTCGAAGGTACCACCGGCCTGGACTACAGTGGGGCCGCGGTGTCCGCCGGTGACGTCAACGGCGACGGCTTCGACGATCTGCTGATCGGCGCCTACGGCGCCGATCCCATCGCCGTATCGGCCGGGTCGGCCTATGTCGTGTTCGGTCACGGCGGCCCGTTCGACGAGGTCGTCGCTCTCAACACGCTGAACGGTGCGTCGGGCTTTCGCATCGACGGTCCGCTCGAATCCGCGCAGCTCGGCCGCGCGCTGGCCGCCGCCGGCGATCTGAACGGCGACGGCTTCGACGACATCGCGCTCGGCGCGCCCGGCACGGATGTCGGCGACAACGATCGCGGCACCAGCCACGTGCTGTTCGGGCGCGCCAGCTTCGCGCCGGTCGTGGCGGTGAACGATCTCGACGGCAGCAACGATGTGCGCATCGTCGGCGTCGCCGACCTGGACCAGAGCGGTCGCGCGATCGCGCTGGTCGGCGATGTGAACGGCGACGGCATCGACGACCTGGCGATTGGCGCGCCGGGCGCCGATCCCGGCGGCAATGGCGAGGCCGGTTCGACCTATGTCGTGTTCGGCTCGCGAGTCGGATTCGCCGCCGAAGTCGAGCTCGCCACGCTCGACGGCGCCCGCGGCTTTCGCCTCGACGGCGTCGCGGCCGGGGACGCAAGCGGTCGCGCGGTCAGCGCCGCGGGCGACGTCAACGGTGACGGCATCGACGATCTCCTGGTGCGTGCCCCCAACGCCGACACCGGCGGCGCGGCGGACAGCGGCGCCGCCTATATCGTGTTCGGCCGCAGCGGCGGCTTCGCCGCCACGCTGTCGCTGGCCGCGCTCGACGGCAGCAACGGGCTGCGCCTCGATGGCGTCAGCGCGGGCGACGGCGCGAGCGGCAGCTTCAGCGCCGGGTGGACCGCGAGCGCCGCCGGTGACTTCAACGGCGACGGCTACGGGGATGTCCTGATCGGCGCCAACGGCGCCGATCCCACGCCGGGCGTCAACGACGGTGCCGGTGCGAGCTTCGTGTACTACGGCGGCAATCTCACCGGCGCGGTCGCACGCCAGGGCGGCGCCGGCAACGATGTCCTCGGCGGCACCGGCGCCGATGAGAGCCTGGTCGGCGGCCTGGGGAACGATACCCTGGACGGTGCGGGTGGCGTGGACGTCCTGCTCGGAGGCGCGGGCAATGACACGCTGGTGTGGGACGCGAGCGATCGCCGCATCGCTGGAGGTGGCGGCAACGACACCCTGCGCGTGCGGACCGCGGGCGCGGATCTCACGGCGGGCAGCGTCGATCTGCGCAGCATCGAAACGGTCGATCTGACGAGCACCGGCAACACCACGCTGCGCTTGAACGCGCGTGCCGTGTTCGACATGTACGACGGCGGCCAGGCGCTGACGGTGCTCGGCACGAGTGGCGACCGGGTGCTGTTGAACGGCAGCTGGACGACCGGCAGCACGGTCAACGGCCTCACCCGCTACACCGCGGGCGCGGCTGCCGTGGATATCGCCGAGAGCGTGGCGGTCACCACCGGCGGCACACTGTTCCTCGACCAGCTCGACGCCAACAGCGGTCTGCGCATCGATGGTGGCGCGGACGGGCACAACGCCGGCGCGGCGGTCGCGAGCGGCGGGGATTTCAACGCCGATGGCTTCGGCGACGTGTTGATTGGCGCGCCGCTGGCCCAGCTCGAAGGCGGTGCGCGCGCGCACTACCTGGTGTTCGGTGGCACCGAGGGCGGCGCCGCGACGCTCGACCTGGGCCCACTCGATGCGGCACGCAGCGTGCGGCTCACGGCACCCGACACCGGCAGCGATCGCACTCCGCTGGCCAGCATCGGCGACTTCAACGGTGACGGGCGCGACGACCTGGTGGTCACGAGCCCGGACAGCAACGGCACGGGCCGCGCTTTCGTCCTGTTCGGACGCGGTTCGAGTTTCGGCGAGAGCCTCGACCTCACTGCCCTGGACGGCACCAACGGCTTCGTCTTCCAGGCCGCCGCCACCGGTGATGCCTTCGGTCACAGCGTCAGCAGCGCGGGCGATTTCAACGGCGACGGCTTCGCTGACTTCATGGTCGGGGCGCCCTTGGACGCGAGCGCCAACGCGGTCGTGGGTTCGACCTACGTCGTGTTCGGGCGTGGCGCGCCCATGCCCTCCACCCTCGCCGCCACCGCGCTCGACGGCAGCAACGGCTTCCGCATCGACGGCGAGGCCGTTGACGACCAGTTCGGTTCGGCCGTGAGCAGTCTCGGCGACTTCAACGGCGACGGCTACGACGACCTCCTGGTGCTGGCGACTTTTAGTGACGTCGGCGGCATCGACAGCGGCACGGCCTATGTCGTGTTCGGACGCGCCGGCAATGCGTCGCCTACCGTGCCGCTGACCGGGCTCGACGGCAGCAACGGCTTTCGCCTGACCGGCGCCACGCCGGGGGACAGCCTCACCACCGGTTGTGCCGCCGGCGACGTCAACGGCGACGGCCTGGCCGACATCATCCTTGGCGCGCACCTGGCCGGCGAGCCGGGCAGGACCCAATCCGGCATCGCCTACGTCGTCTTCGGCACGTCCGAGGCACAGGACCCGACGCGTTCGCTGGCGGCGCTCGACGGCAGCGACGGCTTTCGCCTGGCCGGCGCGGGCGCCTTCAACTTCGCGGGCGCCAACGTGAGCGGGGCTGGTGATGTCAACGGTGACGGGTATGACGACGTGCTCGTCAGCGGCCCGAACAACAACCCCGACGGCAGCCCGGGCGGGACCACCTACCTGCTCTTCGGTCGAGGTGACGGCTTCGCGGCGCGTCTGGACCTCGGCAGCCTCGACGGCGGCGCGGGCCTGCAGATCGCGGGCGCGAACGGTGGCCCCTCGACCGGCGAAGCGCTCGCGGCCGGCGACCTCAACGGTGACGGCTACGACGACCTGGTCATCGGCGATCGGGTTGCCGACCATGGCGGTACCGACCGCGGTGCGACCTACGTCGTCTATGGCCGCGATTTCACCGGCGGCGTGACCGGCGCGGGCACGGCCGGCAGCGACACGTTCGCCGGCAGCAGCAGCGCCGAGAATTTCGTGGGCGGACGGGGCAACGACGTCATCGACGGCGGTGGCGGCGCTGACGTGCTGCTCGGAGGTGCCGGCGACGACGTGCTGGTCTGGCGCGACGGCATCCGCCGTATCGACGGCGGTCACGGCAGCGACACCCTGCGCCTCACGGGCAGTGACGTGGTGCTGGACTTCGCGCGTGTCGGGCCCGGGGTGGTGCACGACATCGAGACCATCGACCTCGGCGGCAGCGGCAACAACCTGCTGCGTCTCGGCTTGACCGACGTGCTGGCGATCGCCGAGCACGCGGAACTGCGTATCGACGGCAACGGCGGTGACGTCGTGCTGTCGACCGGGCAGGGCTGGGTCGCCGGCGGTACCACCACGGTGGGGGACCAGGTCTACCAGAGCTACAGCCTCGGCGGCGCCGCGCTCCTCATCGACCTCGACATCACGCGGATGGTGAGCTGAGCACGGTCGAGGACCACGCGACGGGTGCGAATTCGTCGAACCGTCGGCCGTAGAAGATCAGGCTTCGCCGCCCGCTCACTGCGAGCCCTGGGTCGGGCGGGCCGGCGCGACCGATGAAGCGAATGCGGGTCGCGCCGCGCCGCCCGCGAGCACCGCGGCCGTCGGCCTCAACCGCGCGCCAGTTCGCGCAGCTTCACGACCTCCACCTTGCCCATCGCGTTGCGCGGCAGGGCCTCCACGAACACCACGTCCTTGGGCTGCTTGTAGCGCGCGATGCGCCCGTCGAAGAGCGCCAGCACCTCTTCCCGCGCCAGCGGCTCGCGGCCCTGGACCGCGACCACCACTGGCACCTGGCCCCAGTGCGGATCGGGCCGTCCGGCCACCGCGGCCTCGCGCAGGCGCCCGCTCGCCGCCAGCACGCGCTCGAGTTCGGCGGGATAGATGTTCTCGCCGCCCGAGATGATCACGTGCTTGCGCCGGTCCTTGAACCAGTAGTAGCCGTCCGCGTCGCGCTCGGCAACGTCGCCGCTCGCGAACCAGCCGTCGGCGAAGGGCTCGGCCGCGCCGCGCGCGGCGTGCCAGTAGCCGAGCGCGCAGTGCGCGCCGCGCACCAGCACCTCGCCCGGCGTGCCGTCGGGGACGTCGTTGCCCTGCTCGTCCACCAGCCGAATCTCGGTCTCGAGACCGCGGCGTCCGATGCCGCCCGCATGGCTGAAGGCTTCCTCGATGCGCTGGTAGATGGCGACGGGGCCGGTCTCGGTCGCGCCGTAGATCTGGATGACCGGTAGGCCGCGCACATGCAGGGCCTCGATCAGGGGCAGCGGCACGTCGGTCGAGCCGGTGGCACAGGCGCGTAAGGACCCGAGGTCGGTGGCCGCCCAGTCCGGATGGGCGATGAGCGCGGCGAGCGTGGCCGGCACCTGCACGGTGAGCGTCGGTCGTTCGCACGCGATGCGCGCTAGGGTGCGGGTGGGATCGAAGCGCGTTTCGAGCAGCACCGTCGCGCCCTGCGACAGCGCCGGCAGCGTCTGGATGTTGAGCCCGCCGACGTGGAACATCGGCAGCACCGTCAGCACGCGATCGTCGGCAGAGAGATCGTGCATGTGCACCGCGTTGACCGCGTTGCTGGCGAGCGCGGCCTGGGTCAGCAGCGCACCCTTGGGACTGCCCGTGGTGCCGGAGGTATAGACCAGCAGCACGCCCTGCGCGGGATCGGGCGGCGCGCCGTCGAAGGCGACCGTGGCAGCCGCGGGCAGGCGCGGCCCGTCGCCGTGTCGCGCACGCACCACCGGGACGGCGGCCAGCGCCGCGGCGCGCTCGGCGGTGCTGACATCGAGGATGGCGAGCGCCACGCCGGCATCGGCGAGTATCGCGGCTATTTCCGCATCGGAGAGCCGCCAGTTGAGGGGCAGCAGGATGAGCCCGGTATAGGCGCAGGCGAACAGCAGCGCCAGTTGATCGGGCGCATTCGCGCCGAGCCACGCCACCCGTGCGCCAGGTTGGAGACCGCGCTCGTCACGCAGCCAGCGCGCGAGCTGGCGCGCCCGCGCGGCGAGCGCCGCGTAGTCGAGCGCCTGGTCTTCGTGAACGAGCGCGGGGTGATCGGGCCGTGCCGCCGCGTGGAACTCGAGCCACTCGGCGAACGGCCGCACTAGTCGCTCTCGCCAGGCAGGTAGAGCGCCTCGCGTCCGATGCGCTCCATGCACAGGTCCGCGCTCCAGGGCAGCATCAATGAGCCGCAGCGACTGTCGCGGTAGAGGCGCTCGAGCGGCAGCGACTTCAGCATCGACTGGCCGCCGCAGGTGCGGATGGCGAGCTGGCAGAGCTCGTTGGCGTTCTCCATCGCGCTGAACTGCGCGGCGTAGGCGCGCAGCACCTGCTCGCGCGTGGGATCCACCCGCGCCTCGCTGATCGCCTGGAACCACAGCGCCTTGGTCTGCTCGAGACGGATCTGCATCTCGGCCACGTTGTGCTGCTTGGACGGCGCGCCGCGACGCTTCTCCGGCCCCATGCCCGGCACCTCGCCGCGCAAGTAGCGCACGGTGAAATCGACGGCCGCCTGCGCGATGCCGATGTAGGTCGGCGTCAGCGTCATGAACATGTGCGGATTGCGGATCGCGGCCTGGTAGTAGACGCCGGGCGGCATCAGCGCCGCATCGGCATCGACGTAGACGTCGTCCAGCAGCAGCGTGCGCGACACGGTGCCGCGCATGCCGAGCGGGTCCCACTCGCCGGTCACGCTCACACCCTGCGCGTCGGCCGGCACGGCCATGTACATGGTGTGACGTCGGGACAACCCGCCCTCGTCGCGCGCCTCGGTGCACAGGATGCCGTAGTAGTTCGCGGCGCCGGACAGCGAGGCGAAGATCTTCTTGCCCTTCAGGCGCCAGCCCTCGCCCTCGCGACGCGCCGTGGTGGCGAAGGGCACGGCGCCCGCGGCCGCGCTGCCGCCCTCGGAGAAGGGCTGCGCGTAGATGGCGCCGTCCCTGACGATGCGGGCGTAATGCGAGGCGCGACGCCGCTCGTGCTCGCGGCGCGTGTCGGCCTCCATGTCCATCGCGTCCGACAGCGGCCCGCTCCAGAGGCAGGAGCAGACGTGCATGTTCCAGGTGAGCGCCGTGGCGCCGCAGTAGCGGCCGATCTCGGCCGCGGTCAGGCAGTAGGCGCGGTAGTCGGCGCCGAGACCGCCGTGCTCGCGCGGCACGCAGATGCCGAGCAGGCCGGCTTCCCGCAGGTCGACATAGTTCTCGGTCGGAAAGCGCGCCTCGCGATCGAAGGTCGCGGCGCGCGCGGCGAAGCGGTTCTGGCCGAGACGCCGCGCCAGGGTGGTGAGTTCGGCCTCCTGAACGCTGAGTCGAAAGGCCTCGGGGTCGAAGATCGGCGCGTCTTCCAGCATCGCGCCTCAGCCCTTCACCAGCCGGCCATTCTCGACCACCGCGCGTCCGTCCAGGGTCACGGTGCAGTTCCGCACCGGCAGGTCGAAGTGGCCCTCGGTGTAGCGCCCGGCGGTCTCGTTCGCGCCGGTCGAGTAGAGGAAGTTGCCGCCGTAGGCGCGCAGCTCGGTGCCGTTGGTGTCGCGCAGGTCGTACATCGCAAGCGCCTCGTAGCGCGCGCGCTCGTTCAGGCCCCAGCCGACGTGGCTGACACCGTAGGCCTCGCGGTCGCCCCAGGCCGCCCAGTAGCGGCGCATGAGCTCGGCGTCGGTGCCGCTGCCCTCGATGGATGTCACGAAGTCGTCCTCGATGTTCAAGGTCACCGGGCTCGCCAGGTAGCGCTTGAAGGTGAGGTTGATGTCGCCGGCGTCCATCACCAGCCGGCCGTTGACCGAACCGGGCCTGGGGAAGTTGACCACGATGCCGCCCGGCCAGTGGGACACCATGCCGGGCTTGTCCGCCCAGCCCCACACGCCGACGCTGACCGCGTCGGCGAGGCTGATGCGCAGATCGGTGCCGGCCGCCGAGGTCACGTGCATGAGTTGCGCGGCGCGGCAGGCCTTGATCGCGGTCTTGGCCACCGCCTCGTCCTCCGGCGCCGGCACCAGGCGCTCGAGCGCGTCCGGATGTTCGTTCGAGATCATCATCACGCGCGCGCCGCCACCCAGGATCTCCGGCAGCTCGCGCGCGTGCAGCAGGCCTTCGACCGTCAGGTCGACGACGAGCTGGCTCGCCTTCAGCGCGGCCACCGCGGCCGTCTGGCCGTTCAGCGCCTGGCTCGCGCCGGTCGAACGCACCGGCACCGGCGCGCTCTGCGCCGGCGTCGGCACCATCACGGTCACGGGCTTGATGCCCATCTGTTCGAGCGCGAGGCGCGCGAGGTCGACATTCACCACCCGCGACTGGGTCTCGCACAGCAGCGCGACCTGTTCACCCGGCGTGGCCTTGCACAGTTCGAACACGCGGCGGAACGCGTCCAGCCAGCGCCCTTCGATGCGATCGTTCAGCATTGCGCTCTACTCCCGGGCGCGGCGCGCGCCCTGTTCAGCCCTTGGCCGCGGGTGCGGCGGGTCGCGCCTGCTGGAAGGCCGGCAGGCGCATGCAGGTTTCCTCGATGACCGCGAGGCGCGGAAAGTCCTCGATGTCGACGCCACTGCGCCGCGCCACCTCGAGCGCCGGCACCAAGCACAGGTCGGCCACGCTCGGCTGGTCGCCCACGCAGTAGCGGCCCGGACGTTCCTGCGCGGCGAGCCACAGTTCGAGCGCATCGAACCCCTCCATCAGCCAGTGTGCGAGCCAGCGTCGCCGCGCCACCGCGTCCACCTTGAACTCGTCGCGCAGGTAGCCCATCACGCGCAGGCCCGTGAGCGGCTGCACGTCGGTCGTGATGATCTGCGCGAACTGGCGGGCGCGGGCGCGCGCCACCGGATCCGAGGGCAGCAGCGGTGGCGTGGGATGGGTCTCGTCCAGGTACTCGATGATCGCGAGCGACTGGCTCAGGATCAGCTCGCCTTCGCTGTAGACCGGCACCAGGCCCTGCGGATTCAGCGCGCGGTAGTCCGCCTCGAGCTGCTCGCCCTGCTGCAGCTGGACCGGCACCGCGCGCCAGTCCAGGCCCTTCATGGCCAGCGCGATGCGCACCCGGTGCGCCGAGCTGGAGCGGAAGAAGTCGTGCAGCTCGCGCATCCCATCGACCTGCCGCGGCGCGCCGTCAGGCGTCGTTCTGCGCGACGTGCACGACCAGCCCGTCGAGCGCGTCGCTGACCTGCACCTGGCAGGTCAGCCGGCTGTTCGGCTTGCGGTCATAGGCGAGCTCGAGGGTCGATTCCTCGATCGGGCTCGGCGCCCCGACCTTGTCGGTCCAGGCCGGGTCGATGTAGGCGTGGCAGGTGCTGCACGCGCAGCTGCCACCGCAGATCGCGAGGATGCCGGCGATGCCGTTCTGGATCGCGCCCTCCATCAGCGACACGCCATTGGCGACGTTACACTCGTGACGTTCACCGTTGACGTCGATGTAGACGATTCTTGGCATTGGCTCGTGACTCCCCTTCAATCCTGTCCAGCGCGTCAGCCGCGCGCGATTTGCATGAGATCGACCGCCGGGTCGGCGGCCTGCGCCGGGCTGAGGGCGATGCCCTGCCCGAGCAGCTTGCGTGCGGCCATGTGCTCCGCCGGACGATTCATCGAATCGACGCCGACCAGCGCGCCCGCGCGGAAGTAATACACCGAGAACTGCCGGCTGGCGGGATCGCCACGCAGCACCGCTTCGTCGTGCGGCATGCCGATGCCGGCGATCTGCAGCTTGACGTCGTACTGGTCAGACCAGAACCACGGCACCTGGCGGTAGGGTTCGTCGCGTCCGAGCAGGCTCGCGGCGGCGGTCTTCGCCTGGTCGACGGCGTTCTGCACCGACTCCAGGCGGATGTCGCGTTCGAGGAAGCCGTTCATGTGCCAGGTACAGTCGCCGGCGGCGACGATGGCGGGATCGCTGGTACGCGCATGCACGTCGACCACGATGCCGTTGTGGCAGGCGAGCCCCGCGGCTTCGGCGAGTTCGCTGTTCGGCACCACGCCGATGCCGGCGACGATGAGGTCCACCGCGTGCTCGCGGCCGTCGGTGGTGAGGACGACGTGCCGACCATCGGCACCGCGGATCGCCTCGATGCCGGTGCCGAGCAGCACTTCCACGCCGTGCGCGCGATGCAGCTCGGCGTAGAAGGCCGACACCCGCGGCGCGACGGCGCGCGCCATCAGGCGTTCGGCCGCCTCGATCACCACCACCTGCTTGCCGAGCTCACGCGCGATGGCGGCGACCTCGAGGCCGATGAACCCGCCGCCGATCACCGCGAGGCGCTCCGCGGTGGCGAGCCGCGCCTTGAGCGCTTCGCCATCGGCCAGGCTGCGCACGTAGTGCACATCGGCCTCGGCCGCGCCGGGCACGCTCAAGGGCCGGATGCGCGTGCCGGTGGTGAGCGCGAGGCCGGACCAGGCCAGCACCTCGCCATCGTTCAAGGTGAGCGTGCGGGCCGCGCGATCGATGGCCGTCACGCGTCGCGCGATGCGCAGTTCGACGTTGGCCTTCTCGTAGAAACTCTCTGGACGCAGCAGGAGCCGCTCGGCCTCGAGCGCGCCGGTCAGGAACTTCTTCGACAGCGGTGGACGCTGGTAAGGCAGCACCGGCTCATCGCCCACCAGCACCAGGCGACCTTCGTAGCCACCGCGCCGCAAGGAGTCGCACAGCTGCTGGCCGGCCTGGCCGGCGCCGACGACGACGATGGGCGCGGACTCGCTCACGCTCAGGTCTGGCGATCGGGGATCTGCACGACCAGGCCGTCGAGCTCGGCCGACATCTTGATCTGGCAGGACAGGCGCGAGTTCGGCTGGCGCTCGGCCGCCGTGCACTCGAGCATGTCGCCCTCCATCGACCCGATGGGCGCCAGCTCCGGGCCGCCGACCACGTAGACGTGGCAGGTCGCGCAGGCGCAGCCGCCGCCGCACTCGGCGACGATGCCATCGATGTTGTTCTGCACCGCCGCTTCCATCAGGCTCCAGCCGACGGGGACATCGATGCTCTTCTCGCTGCCGTCGGCAAGACGGTAGGTGACCTTGGGCATGTTTTCTCGCTTACTCGTTGCCTACATGTTCGGGTAGTTGGGACCACCGCCACCTTCGGGCGTGACCCAGTTGATGTTCTGGCTCGGGTCCTTGATGTCGCAGGTCTTGCAGTGCACGCAGTTCTGCGCGTTGATCTGCAGCCGCGAGCTGCCGCCTTCCTGCACGAACTCGTAGACGCCCGCCGGGCAGTAGCGCTGCTCCGGGCCCGCGTAGCGCCCGAGGTTGAGCGCGACGGGCGTGTTGGCGTCCTTCAAGGTCAGGTGGCAGGGCTGGTCCTCTTCGTGGTTGGTGTTCGAGAGGAACACCGAGGAGAGCCGGTCGAAACTCAGCTTGCCGTCCGGCTTCGGATAGTCGATGGGCGTGCACTCCGCCGCCGGCTTCAACTGCTCGTGATCGGGACGGTGGCGCAGGGTCCAGGGGGCCTTGCCGCGGAACACGTAGGTGTCCAGCGCCGAATAGGCCATCGCCGCCGGCAGTCCCCAGTGAAACGACGGCTTGATGTTGCGCACCCGGTAGAGCTCGTCCCACAGCCAGGTCTGGCGCAGCTTCTCCGCGTAGCCGCGCACTTCCTGCCCGGCCGGCGCGCCGCCCTTCAACGCAGCGAACACGGCTTCCGCGGCGGTCATGCCGGACTTCATCGCGGTGTGTGTGCCCTTGATCTTCGGCACGTTCAGGAAGCCCGCGCAGTCGCCGATCAGAAGCCCGCCGGGGAAGGTCAGCTTGGGGATCGACTGGTACCCGCCGGCGCTGATCGCCCGCGCGCCGTAGGCCAGGCGTCGCCCGCCCTCGAACACCTTGCGGATCTCGGGGTGGGTCTTGAAGCGCTGCATCTCCTCGAACGGCGAGAGATAGGGATTCTGGTAATCGAGACCGACCACGAAGCCGACCGACACCAGGTTGTCCTCGAGGTGATAGAGCCACGAGCCACCGTAGGTCTTCATGTCCATCGGCCAGCCGGTGGTGTGGGTGATCGAGCCGCGCCGATGACGGCTCGGTTCCACTTCCCACAGCTCCTTGATGCCGAGACCGAAGACCTGCGGGTCGACGCCGTCGCGCAGGTTGAAACGCTGGAACAGCGTCTTGGTCAGCGAGCCGCGCACGCCCTCGGCGAACAGCGTCTGGCGCGCGTGCAGTTCCATGCCGGGCGCGAAGTTCGGGCCCTCCTCGCCGTCGGCGGTGCGGCCCATGTCGCCGGTCGCGACGCCCTTCACCGAGCCGTCCTCGTGGTACAGCACCTCGGCGGCGGCGAAGCCCGGGTAGATCTCGACTTCCAGCGCCTGCGCCTGCTCGGCGAGCCAGCGGCACACGTTGCCGAGGCTCACGATGTAGTTGCCGTGATTGTTCATCTGCGGCGGGGTCGGCAGCTGGTAGGCCTTGGTCTCCGTCAGGAACAGGAAACGGTCCTCGCCGGCCGGCGTGTTGAGCGGCGCGCCCTTGTCCTTCCAGTCGGGAATGAGTTCGTTCAACGAGCGTGGCTCGATGACCGCGCCCGAGAGGATGTGCGCGCCGATCTCCGAGCCCTTCTCGAGCACGCAGACCGTGAGGTCTTCGCCCGCTTCGATGGCGAGCTGGCGCAGGCGGATGGCCGCCGACAGGCCGGACGGCCCGCCGCCGACGATCACCACGTCGAATTCCATCGATTCGCGTTCCACGGCACCTCTCCAGGGCCGGCTGCGACGCGCGCGCCAGCCTCGTGTTCGTTGATTCTTGTCTGCGCGACCCGAGCCCGAGCGCCGCGCAGGAGACGGGGTCGAGAGCCTCGGCGGCCCTCGAGCACCCACGCCGCCACTCTAGCGCGAGTGGCGGTGGGCGGCACCTGGCGGCGCCGCCCGACGCGTCCTTACTTGGACAACGCCTCGGTCATGGCCGGCACTTCCTTGAACAGGTCACCCACCAGGCCGTAATCGGCGACGCCAAAGATCGGCGCCTCCTCGTCCTTGTTGATGCACACGATGACCTTGCTGTCCTTCATGCCGGCGAGGTGCTGGATGGCGCCCGAGATGCCGACCGCGATGTACAGCGTCGGCGCGACGACCTTGCCGGTCTGGCCGACCTGGTAGTCGTTCGGCACGTAGCCGGCGTCGACCGCCGCGCGCGAGGCACCCACCGCCGCGCCGAGCTTGTCGGCCAGCGCTTCGATGATCGCGAAGTTCTCGCTCGAACCCACGCCGCGGCCGCCAGACACGATGATGTCCGCGGCGGTCAGCTCGGGACGATCGCTCTTGGTCAGCTCTTCGCTCACCCAGGCGGAGAGCCCGCTGTCGGCGACCGCAGCGATGGCTTCCACCGCGCCGCTGCCGCCGGTGGCCGGCGCGGGGTCGTAGGCCGTGAGACGCACGGTGATGACCTTCTTCGCGTCCGACGACTTGACGGTCGCGATGACGTTGCCGGCGTAGATCGGACGCACGAAGGTGTCGTTCGACACCACGCCGATGATGTCGGACAGCTGCGCGACATCGAGCAGCGCCGCGACCCGCGGCATGACGTTCTTGCCCGTGGTGGTGGCGGCCGCGAGCAGGTGCTCGTAGGGGCCGGCCTGCGCGACCAGCAGCGGCGCGAGATTCTCGGCCAGCGCGTGGGCGTAGTGCGGGGCTTCGGCCAGCAGCACCTTGCGCACGCCGGCGATGGCGGCGGCGGCATCGGCCACCGCGCGGCAGCCGTCACCGGCCACCAGCACGTCGACGTCGGATCCGATCGCCAGCGCGGCGGCGACCGCGTTCAGGGTCGCGGGCGCGAGCTGGGCATTGTTGTGTTCGGCAAGGACCAGGGCGCTCATCTCAAATCACCTTCGCTTCGTTGCGCAGCTTGTCGACCAGGGTGGCCACGTCGGGCACCTTCACGCCGCCCTTGCGGGCCGGCGGCTCGGCGACCTTGACCAGTGTGAGGCGCGGCGTGACATCGACGCCGAGCTGCTCGGGGGTCAGGGTGTCGAGCGGCTTCTTCTTCGCCTTCATGATGTTCGGCAGTTTCACGTAGCGCGGCTCGTTCAGACGCAGGTCGGCGGTGACCACCGCCGGCATCCTGAGATCGACCGTCTGGATGCCGCCGTCGATTTCACGCGCGACCTTGGCGCGCCCGTCGGCGACGGTGACCTTGGCGGCGAAGGTGCCCTGCGGCCAGCCGAGCAGCGCGGCCAGCATCTGGCCGGTCTGGTTGGAGTCGTCGTCGATGGCCTGCTTGCCGAGGATCACGAGCTCCGGCTGTTCCTGCTTGACCACGGCGGCGATCAGCTTGGCGACGGCGAGCGGCTGGGTCTCGACCTCGGTCTCGACCAGGATGCCGCGATCGACACCCATCGCCATCGCGGTGCGCAGGGTCTCCTGGCACTGCTTCGGACCGATGGAGATCGCGATGGTCTCCGTCGCGCCGCCCGCTTCCTGGATGCGCAGCGCTTCCTCGACCGCGATCTCGTCGAACGGATTCATGGACATCTTGACGTTCGCGAGGTCGACGCCGGTGCCGTCGGATTTCGGCCGGGCCTTGACGTTGTAATCGATGGCGCGCTTCACGGCCACAAGGATTTTCATGCGTTCCTCCTGCTCACTGGGGTCACCCGACCGAGGCTCATGCTTCTGGCGGGCGCGGCTGGCCGCGTGCGGGGCGGCCCGTCCGCCGCGCGACGCGCATCAGGTCGATGCGCACGCACGGGCGGGGCTGTTACGTTGCCGGACCGGCGCGCGATCAGGCGGGCCGGACAGCTGGATCACGCGTTCGCGCGCTGCCCGCCATGAGCCACGAGTGGCGCTCGGACAGTGCGCGCGGAAGACGACGATGGGACGCGTTCAGACAGGTGCCGTGGCCCCTGGGCCGCCCTCGTGGCGCGGCCCGCAGGCGGCCGCGTGATCGAGCGGCATGTTACCAGTAACCGCTTGACGGCAAAACCCGCGCGGGCGCTCGTACACGCCTGTCGCTGGCTGCGACAGCGCCTCGCGCCAGGCATCGCGAACACCAAGTCCGCGCGCGGCGCGGTGTTATAGTCCGGCGCCCGCGCCGCCCCGCCCCGGAACCGACAGACAGAGGACCTCGCATGAGCACCACCGCCCACTCCCACGCCAGCGCCGAGGCCGCCTTCGACTGGCAGGACCCGCTGCATCTCGCCGCGCAGTTGCACGACGACGAGCGCCTGGTAAGCCAGGCGGCGCGTGACTTCTGCCAGGCCAACCTGATGCCACGCATCCGCGACGCCCACCGCCACGAGCATTTCGATCGGGCCATCATGCGCGAGTTCGGTGAACACGGTTTCCTGGGGTCGACCCTGCCGGAGAAGTACGGCTGCGCCGGTCTCTCCTACGTGTGCTACGGGCTCGTGGCGCGCGAGGTCGAGCGGGTCGATTCGGGCTACCGCTCGGCGATGAGCGTGCAATCCAGCCTGGTCATGCATCCCATCTACGCCTACGGCACCGAGGAGCAGCGCAACAAGTACCTGCCCAAGCTCGCCAGCGGCGAGTTCGTCGGCTGCTTTGGCCTGACCGAGCCCGACCACGGCTCCGACCCGGGCGGCATGAAGTCGCGCGCGGTCAAGGTGCCGGGCGGCTGGAAACTCTCCGGCAACAAGATGTGGATCTCCAACGCGCCCATCGCCGACGTGTTCGTGGTGTGGGCCAAGACCGCCGACGACGGGCAGATCCGCGGCTTCGTGCTGGAGGCCGGTATGCAGGGCCTGTCGGCGCCGAAGATCGAGGGCAAGTTCTCGCTGCGCGCGTCCATCACCGGCGAGATCGTGATGGACGAGGTGTTCGTGCCCGAGGCCAACCTGCTGCCCAACGTACGGGGCCTGCGCGGCCCGTTCGGCTGCCTGAACCGCGCGCGCTACGGCATCGCGTGGGGCGCGATGGGCGCGGCCGAGTTCTGCTGGCTCGCGGCGCGCCAGTACACGCTTGACAGGCAGCAGTTCGGCCGGCCGCTGGCCGCCAACCAGCTCATCCAGAAGAAGCTCGCCGACATGCAGACCGAAATCGCGCTCGGCTACCAGGCGGCGCTCGCGGTCGGACGCATGATCGACGCCGGCACCGGCGCGCCCGAGGCCATCTCGCTCATCAAGCGCAACAACTGCGGCAAGGCGCTCGACATCGCGCGCATGGCGCGCGACATGCACGGTGGCAACGGGGTCTCCGACGAGTACCACGTCATTCGCCACGTGCTGAACCTGGAGGCGGTCAACACCTACGAAGGCACGCACGACGTGCATGCCCTCATCCTCGGCCGCGCACAGACCGGCATCCAGGCCTTCACCGCCTGAAGCACCCGCCTCGAAGCCGCGCGCGCCGTTTGCGCGCGCTGCGGCGTTGTGCTTGAATTCCGCCGTCCTGTCGGGGGCTTACGAAGCGCGCGACGGGCGCCGCGCCGACCTGGCGACGGCGCCATGTCAGGGGAACAGGCGGCGCGCGGTTCACGCCCGATCACCGTTCACACTCGATAACCGGCAGCGACGGATTCCGTCACGGGCGCGCCCTGGTCGTGGGCTCCGCCGTCCAGCGTGACGCATCACTGGGGGAAACAGCCGCCATCGCACGCAATAAAGGCGGTCGATAACAAGGGATCGAGATCACGATGAACATCTACGTGGGCAATCTGCCTTACAGCGTCAAGAGCGAGGAACTGCGCGAGGCCTTCGCGCCCTACGGTACGGTGACCTCGGCCGAGGTCATCTTCGACCGTCGAACCAAGCGCTCACGCGGCTACGGCTTCGTGGAGATGGCGGACGACGAGGCGGGCCGCAAGGCCATTGCCGCCCTGAACGGCAGCGACTTCCAGGGACGCGAGCTCAGGGTCGACGAATCCCAGCCGCGCGAACAGAAGGTCGAACGCCACGCCGAGGGCGGCGAGCGCCGCGCCCCACGTGCGCCGGCCCATGCGCCCCGCGCCGACAAGCCGG